>JACQAP010000026.1 GCA_016194905.1 Betaproteobacteria bacterium | reverse complement strand
TCGGCCATCCCGGGAGCGCCGTCCACCACGGCCGCAGTACAGGCTGCTCCTGCGGACAGCTTTACAGTGTGCATGAGCATTTAATACCTTAACTTTCGTCAGTTTCCGACCAATAGCCCGCCTCGCGCGGGCTATTTTTTGTGCCTCAGCCCTGCAACAGAAACATTTCGGCCTCGATCAGATCTTCCTGACAGCCACGCAAGACAATTACGTCTCCTTCGCAGAGCCGCGTGTCCGCCTTTGGCGAGGAATCGCGAATGTTGCGCTGGCGAACGGCAGTCACGTCCACATGGAAGCGCGCGAGATCGAGTTCCTGCAGCGTCCTGCCGGCGGTACGCGATCCGGGCGGCAACACGATGGAATGCAGTCGCGGTTGCAGCTTGTCGCTCTGCTCGTCGATGTCGTCGGTTACACCCCGGTAGAATCCGCGGAACAGGCTGTAGCGCTGCTCGCGGGTCTCGCGAATCCTTCTGAGCACGCGATTCAGCGGCACGCCGAGCAGCATCAGCGCCTGCGTGCCGAGCATCAGGCTGCCCTCGAGGATTTCCGCGACCACTTCCGCGGCGCCCGCCTGCTTCAGCTGGTCGATATCGCTGTCGTCGACGGTTCGCACGACCACCGGCAGCCCCGGCCGCAGTTCCCGAACCAGCGCGAGAATCTTGAGCGCGGAACCGGTATCCGCGTACGACACCACCATGACCCTGGCACGCAGCAGGCCGGCTGCAATCAGAACTTCACGTCTCGCGGCATCGCCGAAAACCACGCTCTCGCCCGCGGCCGCCGCTTCCCTGACTCGTTGCGGATCAAGGTCAAGAGCGATGAACGATACGTTCTCCCTTTCCAGAAAGCGCGCCAGATTCTGGCCGCTGCGCCCGTACCCGCAGATGATCGCGTGACCGTCCGTCGACATCGTCTGGATGGCGATGTTATGCAATGCCATGGCGCGATTCATCCATTCGGCGCCGCTGAAGCGGCGCGCCAGATGCTCGCTATGCTCGATAACGAAGGGCGAAATCAGCATCGACAGCACGAGCACCGCCAGCGTGACCTGCAGTACCGGGATCGGCAACAATGCCAGCTGTGCCGCTTGCGCCACCAGGACCAGTCCGAATTCGCCTGCGCCCGCCAGCGCCAGGCCGGTGCGCAGCGCGACCCCGGGCTCGGCGCCGAACAACCGGCTCAAGCCCGTGATGATCGCAACCTTGCCGCCCATCACGACAATCAGCAGCAACCCGATCCACTTCCAGTCGAGTGCCAGGGCATGCAAATCCAGCCGCATGCCGACGGTGACGAAAAACAATCCCAGCAACACGTCACGAAACGGCTTGATGTCCTCCTCGACCTGATAGCGATACTGCGTTTCGGAGATCAGCATGCCGGCGAGGAACGCTCCCAAAGCCAGCGACAGGCCCGCCAGTCCGGTCAGCCACGCCAATCCGAGCGTGATCAACAGCACGTTCAACGCGAACAGCTCGGGAGATTTCTGGCGCGCCACCAACGTGAACCAGTGGCGCATCATTGGCTGACCGACGGTCAACAACAGGAACAGCACGAGACCGGCTTTGGCCAGCGCGATCAACAGCGCGCGCGCCACGGCCTCGCCGCCCAGGCCGAGCGCTGGATACAATATGAGCAGGGGCACAACCGCCAAGTCCTGGAACAGCAGGATGCCGATGATGCGGCGGCCGTGCGGCGTGTTCAGTTCCAGGCGCTCCGCGAGCATTTTGGCGAGGATTGCCGTCGACGACATGGCAAACACGCCGCCGAGCACCAGCCCGCTGCGCCAATCCTGGCCCAACAGGACGGCGGCCGCGAGACAGGCCAGCAAAGTCACGCCGACCTGCGCCGACCCCAGGCCGAACACCATGCGCCGCATGGTCATCAGCTTGGGCAGGCTGAATTCCAGGCCGATGCTGAACATCAGAAAGACGACACCGAATTCGGCGAGGTAGCGGGTGTCCTCGTTATCGGCTATGAGGCCGATCGAGTGCGGCCCGATGATGACGCCGACGAGAAGATAGCCCAGTGGCGCGGGCAGCTTCAGAACCCTGAAAATCACCACGACCACGACGGCCGCGGCAAGCAGCAGGAGCACAAGTTCGAGGATTCCGAGACTCATGGGGTCGCACATCGGGAACAGATCGGGGCAAGCAGACTCTAGCACAGCGTTTTTCCCGTCCGGGATCGGTCACCGTCGTCCATGGGTTATACTCGATGGCCATGACAGAACTGGGAAATCTCGACTCCGGGCAGGCACTCGAATCAGGCCGGCGCGTACTCGAGATCGAGGCGCGCGCGGTCCGCGAACTGGCCGATCGGCTCGATGCGAATTTTGTGCGTGCCGCGGAAATCGTGCTCGGCTGCAAGGGCCGGGTGGTGGTCAGCGGCATCGGCAAGTCGGGGCATATCGCGCGCAAGATCGCATCCACGTTGGCCAGCACCGGCACCCCGGCGTTCTTCGTGCATCCGGCGGAGGCCAGTCATGGCGATCTCGGCATGGTGACTCGCGATGACGTCATGATCGCGCTGTCCAATTCCGGGGAGAGCGATGAATTGCTGGTGATCGTGCCGCTGATCAAACGCCTTGGGGGCAAGCTCATCGCCATGACCGGCAATCCGAATTCAACGCTCGCGCGCGAGGCCGATGTGCATCTCGACGCCAAAGTGGCGGAAGAGGCCTGTTCGCTAGGGCTTGCACCCACGGCCAGTACCACGGCGGCGCTGGCGCTGGGCGATGCACTGGCGGTTACGCTGCTGGAGGCGCGCGGATTCGGCAAGGAAGATTTTGCACGCTCGCATCCCGGTGGCAGCCTGGGCCGCCGCCTGCTCACCCACGTGCATGACGTGATGCGCACCGGGCCGGCCATTCCGTCGGTGCCGCAGATCGCATCATTCTCGGAGGCCATTCTCGAAGTTTCACGAAAAGGCATGGGAATGACGGCCGTGACCGACAACGCGAAGCGGATCGTCGGCATCTTTACCGATGGCGATCTGCGACGTGCGCTGGAGAAGGGCGACGACCTGCGGTCCATGAGCGTCGGAAAGTTGATGACTCCCAATCCGCACTTCGTCCGGCCCGATCAACTCGCCGCGGAGGCTGCCGACATCATGGAGCAGCACAAAATCTCGCAACTGCTGGTGGTGGACGCGAATCAGCACCTCGTCGGCGCGTTGAACACGCACGATCTGATGCGCGCGAAAGTCATTTGAGCATGCCGCCATTCGAAGCCGCATTCAAACGCCGGGCGATCGCAAAATGAACAAACGCATGATTGTGCGCGCGCATCGCATCCGGCTTGCCATATTCGATGTCGACGGCGTGCTGACGGACGGAACGATCTATCTCAGCGAGCGCGGTGAAGAGATGAAGGCCTTCAATGTTCTCGATGGGCTCGGTTTGAAAATGCTTTCGGCAAGCGGCATCGTCACGGCATTGCTATCCGGGCGCAAATCCAAAGTGGTGGCGTTGCGCGCGAAGGAAATCGGCATTTCGCATCTTCTGCAGGGCGTCGACGACAAGCTGGAGTCCTACCGGCGCTTGCTGCGCAAACTCGATCTCGCCGAAGAAGAAACGTCCTTCATGGGCGATGACCTACCGGACCTGCCGGTGCTGCGTCGCTGCGGACTCGCCTTCAGCGTGCCGAATGCGCCCGAAGTCGTGCGCAGTAACGTGCACCACGTCACCCGCACCGCGGGGGGGCGGGGCGCGGCGCGCGAAGCCTGCGAATTTCTGCTGCGGGCGCGCGGAACGCTGGAAAACCAGTTACGGACCTACCTGGCGTGAACGATCGACTCATCACCTGGTCGCCGCTAGTCCTGCTGGCACTGCTGGCGACGATGAGCTTCTGGCTGGATCGGAAGGTCCAGCCGGCGGCGCATCGCGCTGACGGCAGTACCCGGCACGATCCGGACTTCATCGTCGAGGGGTTTTCGGCGGTGAAGATGAATCCCGACGGAACGCGTCGCTACGCGCTCGCGGCCAAGCGCATGGTGCATTTTCCGGACGACAACAGCACGCAACTGGAATTGCCGCGGCTCGTCTACTTCGATTATCAGCGTGCGCCGGTGACGATTCGGTCCGAAACGGCCGAAGCCGTCCAGGGCGGCGACGACGTTTTCTTCCGTGGCGACGTGCAGATTATCCGTTCGGCCTATGCGAGCAATGCCGAACTCGGCGTGTTCACCAGTTTCCTGCATGTCATTCCCGACAAGGACCTGGCCAAGACCGACAAACCGGTGCGCATGGTGGAGGGAAATTCCACAGCCAGTTCGGTTGGCTTAGAATTCAACAATGTCACCCGCGAGATCAAACTGCTGTCCGAGGTGAAGGCCAGTTATGCAATCCCCAAACGCTCCGTTCAAAAGCAGCAACGTTCAAGCCGCCAGTAGGCTGCTTCGCCTGGCGGCGGTCACTGCACTGGCCGTCGGTCTGGGCATTCCGCTGCTGGCGGGCGCGGAACGCGCGGATCGCGACAAGCCGGTCAACCTTGAGGCCGACCGCGTCGATCTGGATGATGCCAAAAAAGAAGCGGTATTCGTCGGCAGCGTGACGCTGACCCAGGGCACGCTGACCATCAAGGCCGACAAGATCATCGTCAAGCAGGATGCCGAGGGTTTCCAGTACGGTATTGCCTACGGCAATCCGGCTCATTTTCGCCAGAAGCGCGAAGGCTACGACGAATACATCGAAGGCTTCTCCGAGCGCCTCGAGTACGACGGCAAGGCCGACAAGGTGCAGATGTTCACCAACGCGCGCATCCAGCGCGGCGGAGACGAAGTCCGCGGCGACTACATTTCCTACAACGCGGTCACCGAATTCTTCCAGGTGATCGGCGGGGGCAAGTCTGCCGCCACCACCGGCAATCCGCAGGGGCGGGTGCGTGCCGTCATTCAGCCCAAACCGAAGCCCGGAGCGCCTGCCACCTCACCGGGCCCCGTGGAACTGAAACCCTCCGCGTCGATGCAACCTCCGAAACAATGACGGCAAGACGCCCTTCCTGTCCATTCATCGATGAGCCGACTGCGCGCGGAAAAACTGAAGAAGCGCTATAAGGCGCGCACTGTCGTGAAGGATGTCTCCCTGGATGTTTCCAGCGGTGAAGTGGTGGGTCTGCTCGGACCCAACGGTGCGGGCAAAACCACTTGTTTCTACATGATGGTGGGCCTAGTGGCACTGGACAGCGGCGACCTGTTCCTGGACGAACGGGAACTCACCCATACACCGATCCACCGCCGCGCCCGCCTCGGACTATCCTACCTGCCCCAGGAAGCGTCGATCTTTCGCAAGCTGACCGTCGCGGAGAACATCCGCGCGGTTCTGGAACTGCGCGACCTGGAGGAAGAAGAGATTCATTCTCAGCTCGATACGCTGCTGCACGATCTGCACATCGCCCATTTGCGCAACAGCCCTGCAATAAGCCTGTCCGGCGGCGAACGCCGGCGCGTGGAAATCGCGCGGGCGCTGGCCACCCAGCCGCGCTTCATCCTGCTCGACGAGCCGTTCGCCGGGGTCGATCCGATCGCGGTGCTGGACATCCAGAAAATCATCCGCTTCCTGCGGGAGCGGGACATCGGTGTGCTCATCACGGACCACAACGTGCGCGAGACACTCGGCATTTGCGACCGCGCCTACATCATCAACGACGGGTCCGTGCTGGCCGCCGGCAAACCTGAGGAAATCGTTTATAATGAAAGTGTAAGAAAAGTCTATCTGGGCGAGCATTTCAGGCTGTAGGGCCGCATGCCGTCCTCGAAGTTCCGGGCCGCTCATTTCCGGGCCTGATACCGACAGCCAGCCGATGAAGCATTCCCTGCAGCTCAAACTTTCGCAGCACCTGACGCTCACGCCGCAACTGCAGCAGTCCATCCGGCTTTTGCAGTTGTCTACGCTGGAACTCAATCAGGAAATAGAGACTTTTCTGCAGGAAAACCCCCTGCTGGAGCGCGATGACGAGGAAGAGGCGGCCGCCCCGCCGCCGACGCTGACCCCGGCTACGACGTCGACCACCTCATCCGAGTCCGAATCCGCCCCGGCCTCCGGCGAGAACGAGCCGGCGGACGAACGCGCTCCGAGCGAAACCGACTGGTCGCTCGACGACGGGTATGGATCCTTCAGCGGGCAGGATGGCGACGATGACTCTGAAGCACCGCAGGCGGCCGCGGAACCGGCAAAGCTGCGCGATCACCTGCTCGACCAGATCAATCTCATGCAGATGCCCGACCGGGACAAGCGCATCGTCGCTTTCCTGATCGACAATCTGGACGACGATGGTTACATGACCCAGGATCTCGTCGAATTGGCGGCCCTGCTGCCAGTCGAACTCGAGATCGATTCCGAGCAACTGACCATCGGGTTGAAGTACTTGCAAAGCCTGGATCCTCCTGGCGTAGGCGCACGCAACCTTAGTGAATGTCTCGCCCTGCAATTGGAAGCGCTGCCCGAAGACTCGCAATATCGGGAAGAAGCCTCGCTCGTCGTCACGCAGCATCTGGACGTTTTCGCTGCACGAGACTATTTCCGGCTCAAAAAGCTCCTGCGCTGCGACGACGATATGCTGCGCACGATACAAGCGCTGATTATCGGCCTTAACCCGCGGCCCGCCGCGAATTTTTCGGGCAGTGAAACCCGCTACATCATCCCGGACGTCGTGGTTCGCAAGACCAAGGGGATGTGGGTTACGGCGCTCAATCCGGACGCGATGCCGAAACTTCGCATCAACCGCATGTACGCCGATATCCTGCACCGCAATCGCGACGCCAGCTTCCAGCAGCTCGCCGGCCAATTGCAGGAGGCAAAGTGGCTGATCAAGAATGTGCAGCAACGCTTCGACACCATCCTGCGGGTGTCCCAAGCCATCGTCGATCGCCAGCGCCACTTCTTCGAACACGGAGAGGTCGCGATGCGGCCGTTGGTGTTGCGCGAGATCGCGGAAACTCTTGGCCTGCACGAATCCACCGTCTCCCGTGTCACGACGCAAAAGTTCATGCTGACGCCGCGCGGGATTTTCGAACTCAAGTATTTCTTCGGCAGTCACGTTTCCACTGAAACCGGCGGCGCCTGTTCCGCGACGGCCATCCGCGCGTTGATCAGGCAGATGGTCGGCGAAGAGGATACGCGCAAACCATTGAGCGACAGCCAGATCTCCGAGGTGCTCGGCAAGCAGGGCATCATGGTGGCGCGTCGCACCATTGCGAAGTACCGGGAATCACTGCAGATTCTCCCGGTCAATCTCCGTAAATCGATCTGATCAACCCCCGCTATGGAGGGAACGCCTATGAATCTTCAGCTATCCGGTCATCACCTGGAAGTCACTCCCGCCATCCGTTCTTACGTCATCGACAAGCTCAACCGCATCACCCGTCACTTCGACCACGTCATTGACGTCAATGTCATCCTGTCCGTCAACAAACTGGATCACAAGGTTGAGGCCAACGTGCACGTTCGCGGCAAGGATATCCACGTCGAATGCATTGACGCGAACATGTACGCCGCCATCGACGGCCTGGCCGACAAGCTCGACCGCCAGATCCTCAAACACAAGGAGAAGAGCGTCGATCACCACGAGGAAGAGTCCTTCCGCAACCTGCCCTCGGTGTAACCGGACCACGCCCCCCGAGCCCGCCATGAGTCTGATCTCCAGACTGCTGCCGGTAACCAACGTCACGCTCGACCTCGACGTGACCAGCAAGAAGCGGGTGTTCGAGCACGTCGGCCTGCTGTTCGAGAATGCGCTCGGCATCGGCCGCAGCCAGGTATTCGAAGCGCTGTTCGCGCGCGAACGCCTGGGATCGACCGGGCTGGGTCATGGCATCGCGATTCCGCACGGGCGCATCAAGGGCCTGCGCGATGCCGCCGGCGCGTTCGTCCGCACCAGCGGTCCGATCCCATTCGAAGCGCCCGACGGCAATCCGGTGAACCTGATTTTCGTGCTGCTGGTGCCGGAAAAGGCGACCGACCTGCATCTGCAGATTCTCTCGGAACTGGCGCAGATGTTCAGCGACAAGGACTTGCGCGCGCAACTCGCAGGGTTGCCGGTTGCGGCGGCAGTCCAGCAGGTCATCAGCAAATGGGAACCTCATGCCCCAGGTCAGCGTCGCGCAGCTATTTGAGGACAATGCCGGTGCGCTCAAGTTCGCGTGGATTTCCGGGCCGCGTGAGCCTTCGCCGTATCTCGACAGCAGCGAGATCAACCAGGCTTCCCAGGGACTGATCGGTCACCTGAATCTGGTCCATCCCAACTGGATCCAGATTTTCAGCCGTACCGAAGCCGCCTATTTCGCCTCGCTCGGGGAACGCGACCAGCGCGAGGCCCTTGCTCGCCTGGCCGGCAGCGGCCTGGTGTGCATCATTCTCAGCGAACAGGAAAAGCCTCCGGCCACGCTTGCCGAATTCGCGACGTCGCGCAACATCCCCCTGCTTTCCTCCCCCCTGCACAGTCTGCAGATCATCTGGGTGGTGCGCACCTATCTCGGGCGCGCACTTGCGGAGTTCGTCACCCGCCACGGCGTATTCCTCGACGTGCTGGGAATGGGCATGTTGATCACCGGGGAGAGCGGGGTGGGCAAGAGCGAACTGGCACTGGAGCTGATCTCGCGCGGCAGCGGATTGGTCGCCGACGATGTCGTCGAGCTCTATCACATTGCACCGGAAACCCTGGAAGGCCGCAGCCCGGAGTTGCTGAAGGATTTTCTGGAAGTCCGCGGGCTGGGCATGCTCAATATCCGCACCATCTTCGGCGAGACCGCGGTGCGTACCAAGAAGAACCTGAAGCTGATCGTGCAGATGGAAAAGCCGGTTGGCAGCGTCGTTCCCGGTCTTGAGCGCTTGCCGCTCAATGCGAGTTCCGAAGACATCATGGGCATCAGCGTTCGCAAAGTCGTCCTGCCGGTTGCGGCTGGCCGCAATCTCGCGGTATTGGCGGAAGCGGCGGTGCGCAACTACGTCCTGCAGTTGCGCGGCATCGACAGTACCCAGGAATTCATCCAGCGGCAGGAAAAGCAACTGAGCAGGCGCGGCTGAGGTCCGCATGTCGGGAATCATGCAGCTCGTCGTCATCAGCGGCCTTTCCGGCTCGGGCAAGAGCATCGCGCTCAACGTGCTCGAAGATAGCGCCTATTATTGCGTCGACAACCTGCCCGCCAAGCTCCTCAATGGCCTGGTACAGTTTCTTGCACAGGAAGGTTACGACCGCGTCGCGGTCAGCATCGACGTACGCAGCGGCGCGACGCTGTCCGAACTGCCAGGCTATCTGTCGCAGCTCAAGGAGCGCGGCATCGATGTGCACCTGATCTTCCTCGATTCCAAGACCGAAACCCTCGTCAAACGCTTTTCCGAAACCCGTCGTCGGCATCCGCTCGCGGACCGCGATCGCACCTTGCCGGAATGCATCGCACACGAACGCGAACTGCTCGGCGGCCTCGGCGATCTGGGCCACCGCATCGACACCAGCGACCTGCATCCCAGCGTGTTGCGGGCCTGGATGAAAGACACCCTGCATACAGGCGAACCCGGCTTGCGGTTGCTATTCCAGTCGTTCGGCTTCAAGCACGGCATTCCGCTCGACGCCGACATGGTGTTCGACGTGCGCTGCCTGCCCAACCCGCATTACGATCCCGAATTGCGACCGCTCACCGGAAAGGACGCGGCCGTGATCGCATTCCTCGAAGCCAATGACAACGCGCGCGCAATGTTGAGCGACATCCGTGGTTACATCGAAAAATGGCTGCCCTGTTTCGTGCGCGACAATCGCGCCTATCTCACCGTGGCGATCGGTTGTACCGGCGGCCGCCACCGGTCAGTGTACTTCGCCGAAGCGCTCGCTGCGCACTTTCGCGGTGGCCGCAATGTTCTCGTTCGCCACCGGGAACTGTCGGTGTGAGCTGGTCGTGCCCGCCGTGCGTCCGGCTGCCCGCGCACGAATGTGAATAAGCCGGAAACAATCACGCTGGCCTTTACCGGCGCGTCCGGCATGCCCTACGGCGTCCGGCTACTGGAGTGCCTGCTCAAGGCGGAAGTCAGGGTTTATCTGTTGTATTCGTCGGCGGCCCAGATTGTCGCGCGCCAGGAAATGGATCTGCCGTTGCCGCCGCGCGCCAAGGATGCAGCCGAATTTTTCAGCGGACGTTTCGGCGCGGAACCCGGGCAGCTGCAGGCCTTCGGACGCGAAGAATGGTTCGCGCCGGTCGCGTCCGGCTCGAATCCGGCCGATGCGATGGTGATTTGTCCCTGCACCATGGGTACGCTGGCGGCCATAGCGGCGGGAATGGCCGACAATCTGATCGAGCGCGCGGCCGACGTTGCCTTGAAGGAAGCGCGCAAGCTGGTGCTGGTCCCGCGCGAGACGCCGTTGTCCGCGATCCACCTCGAGAACATGCTCAGGCTGTCTCGTGCGGGCGCGATCATCCTGCCCGCCAATCCCGGCTTCTATCATCATCCGCGGACTGCGCAGGATCTCGTCGATTTCGTGGTGGCGCGCATCCTCGATCACGTCGGCGTCCAGCATTCGCTGATGCCCCGCTGGGGCGAGGTCGACGGTTGACTCGCTGGCAATGTGTCTTCGTGGTGAGATTTTGGTTTGCAGTGTGCTGCGCCCATTCGCACTGAGCAACATGACGACATCGATCCCGATTTTTCCGCTCAATACCGTCCTGTATCCGGGCGGCCTGCTGCCGTTGAAGATTTTCGAGCAACGCTATCTCGACATGACCAAGGTCTGTGTTCGAGATGCCACGCCGTTCGGGGTGTGCCGCATTCGTGAAGGCCGGGAAGTGGGACTGCCCGCCGTGCCCGACCAGGTGGGCTGCACCGCCCTCATCGTGGAATGGGAAATGCCCCACCTCGGTGTCTTTCATCTGCAGACCCGGGGCCAGCACCCGTTCCGCATCCTGCGGCAAACGACGCAATCGGACGGGTTGATCCGCGCCGAAATCGAATTGCTGGAAGAAACCGCTGGCACGATACGGCGGGAATCGTTCGCGCTTTGTCGCCGCGTGTTGGAACAGATCATCGAAAAAATCGGAGCGGATTATTTTTCTCCACCGCTTGCCTATGACGATCCGCGCTGGACCAGCTACCGGCTTGCGGAAGTGCTGCCGCTGGACCTGGAGGAAAAGCAGGATTTTCTGGAATTGCGCAACGACGGCGAGAGATTGCAGCGCCTGCACGCCTACCTCACGCAGGCCGCCTGATCACCTAGCCGCGTTCGAGCTGGCGCAGAATTTCACGAACGGGCGCCGGTACCGCCGCGCCGATCGCATCGGCTGGCGTCAGCCACACAAGCCCCGGTGATTGTGCGCGAAGCGCCAACTGCGTCACCCGCAGCAGCGCGGGTGTAATGGTGAGTGCGTAATGCGTGAAGCCGTGATGCACATCGGGAAGCGTGCCCTCCGAGATCACTTCTGCGCCGAATCGCGTACGCATCGCGGAAGCTGCGTCGCCCAGATCCGCAATTTCTGGAAAACTCCACAGGCCACCCCAGATGCCCGGCGCGGGCCGCTTTTCCAGCAGCACCTCGCGGTTGCGCCGCAGGATCAGCATCACCGTGGATTTTTCCGGCAGCGGCTTCTTCGGCCGCGGAGCCGGCAACACGGCGATGCGCTTCTCGCGCCTGGCCACGCACCCGTCATGCAGCGGACACACCTCGCAGCGCGGTCGACCGCGGGTACACACGGCGGCGCCGAGGTCCATCAAACCCTGCGTGTAGGCGTCGACATTCCGCGACGGCAGCAAGGTCTCGGCGCGCATCCACATGGCCGTTTCGATTTTTTTCTCTCCGGGGAAGCCCGCAATGCCGAACATGCGCGCGAACACCCGCTTCACATTACCATCGAGTATGGGATGCCGTGCACCGAAAGCGAACACCGCGATCGCACTGGCGGTCGACCGCCCGATACCCGGCAAGGCAACGATCTCGTCGAACGCATTCGGAAATACTCCCGCATGTCGTTCGACTATCGCCCGTGCGGCACTATGTAAATTGCGTGCGCGGGCGTAGTAGCCCAGCCCGCTCCACAAGGCGAGTACGTCGTCTTCGGGAGCGGCGGCGAGGCTGGCAAGGTCGGGAAAGCGCGCGAGGAAGCGCCCGTAATAAGGAATGACTGCCGAGACTTGCGTCTGTTGCAGCATGATTTCCGACAGCCAGATCCGGTAAGGGTCGCGCGTGCGCTGCCAGGGAAGATCGTGACGGCCGAACGCCTGCTGCCATTCGATCACGCGCGCGGCAAAGGACTTCATTGCGGATCCGGACATCTTGGTCAGAACAGTTTCTTCAACTTTTCCTTGAGCTTGTCTTCCAGCTTGTCCTTGACCACTTCCTTCTTTTCCTCGAGTTTTTGCTTGGCGGAATCCGCCAAGACCGAACCGAATTCGAGTTTGTATTTGAGCGCCGTGAACGGGCCGGACGCGCGCACGGGAATGGTGAGGCCCTTGAGGTCGGCCATCTCCTTGCCGCCCTGCCCGGCGCTGGACGCGACGACGGCGGCTTTTGCAAGATAGTTCAGCGTGCTCTCCGGCAGATTGATATCGCCTTCTCCGGTCAGCCGCAGGAAAGGCGACTTGGCCAGGAAATCGCCGTTGTGCGCGATGCCATTCCTGATATCGAAGCTGGCGGTCAGCTCGGAAAAATCCGTCTTCTCGCCCGCCACCGCACCCTGTTCCGCTTCGCGCTTGCCTCCGGTGAACAGCGCTTTGGCGTTGCGCAGCGACTGCGCCAGATTGATACCCTTGATCGCACCATCCTTGAGTTCAATTTTGGCCGTGCCATTCAGCGCTTTCTTCATCGCCGAAACCAGATTGCCAGTCGTTGTCACGTCCAGCGCCACATTGCCTCGACCTTCCAAAAGGTCCTGCCCGATCGCGTCGCGCAGCAGCGGACCGATCGAGATTCCCGCCAGGTTCTGCCTGATGGCAATGCGGTTGGTATTCGCATCGACCGACGCCAATCCTTTCACGCTGCCCTGATACAGATTCGCGACCAGCGAATCGACGTCGAGACGGCCATTCCTTGCCTTGACGTC
This sequence comes from Betaproteobacteria bacterium, assembly GCA_016194905.1. Taxonomy (NCBI): domain Bacteria; kingdom Pseudomonadati; phylum Pseudomonadota; class Betaproteobacteria; species Betaproteobacteria bacterium. The sequence goes on along the minus strand of JACQAP010000026.1, from coordinate 210,969 downwards.
GACGCGCACGTTCTGCGCTTTGATATTCGACGCGGTGAGATCGCCGATGCGCACGCTGCCGGCGACATCGAGTTTCTTGATCGGGGAAAAGTCGATCGGCTGCTCGGGTTGCGAACCCGTCGGCGCTTTCGCCGTCTCGCCAGGCTTCTTCGGCGGCAGGTATTTGTCGACGTTGAGCCTGTCGATCGCGATGTCGAATGTGCTGCGCAACGCGGCGAAGTCCGCGACGGCAAACTTCGCCTTGATGTTGCTTTCATCCAGCTTCATCGCCAGATCGGCATTGGCCGTCTGCTTTTCGAGATCGGCCACCAATGTGCCGCCCATCTGCAGTTTGACGTCGACTTTCGGCTGGGTTGCCCTGATCGTCGCGGCGAGATCGAATTTCGTCGGGACATCCGGCGCCACGCGCCCAGTCTTCAGGTTGAAATCCGAAATCGCACACTCGACCCCGGTGGTCTCGTCTTTCCAAACCAGCGCGGCCTTGCTGATGCGCACGCCTTCGACCTCGAGCTTGATCGGCGTCTGCGCCTTTGCGGGTTCCGCCGGTTTCGCGGACGCCTCCTTCTTTTCCTCGCCGAGCAAGTCGTCGAAGTTGGTCTTGCCGTCATTGTGCTTGACCAGATTGGCGCGCAGCCCGTCGAGCTGGATCTGGTCCACGACGACTTGCCTGGACAGAAGCGGAATCAATGCCAGCGAAATCCGCATGTCGTCCAGGCCGGCGAAATCCTTGTCGCTCTTGAATTCCGACAACCGGATTTTGCCCAAGTGCACGCCGAGCTTCGGGAACAACATGAGACGAATGTCGCCTTCGATAGTCAGCGCACGCCGGGTTTTTTCCTTCACCAGGTCAGCAACCTGTGCTTTGTACTGGTTCGGATCGAAAGTTGCGGCAATGAACGCAAGCGCCCCCGCGAACAAAAGTACGACGGCGCCAGCCGCAATCAGAACCCACTTCAGCAACTTCATGGACATCATCCCGCGTTGACCTTGACGGCACCATTATCACGCCCGAACGCGGGCGACGCCATCGTCAAGCGCCGTTCATCGTCGCCGGATCCAGGCCTTCGCGCAGCAGCTCGACCACCCGTTCCGCCGCCAGCGGCCGGCTGAACAGAAAACCCTGGACCTCATCGCACCCGTGCTCACGCAGGAAGCGCAACTGCTCCGCGGTTTCCACGCCTTCAGCGGTCACGCGCAGGTCCAGGCTGTGGCCGAGTTGAATCACGGCGCGCGCAATCGCCGCATCGTTCGGATCGGTGCCGATGTCGCGTACGAAGGATTGGTCGATCTTCAGCCTGTCGACCGGGAAGCGCTTCAAATAGCTCAGGCTGGAGTAACCGGTTCCGAAATCGTCGACGCTGAGGCTAACGCCGAGTCTCTTCAGCGCGTTAAGCGTGTCGATGAACTCCTCGGCGTTTTCCATTACCAGGCTCTCGGTCAATTCCAGTTCCAGTCTTTGCGCCGCGAGCCCGGTTTCAGCCAACGCCCGCGACACAGTCTCCACCAGATCGCCGCGCCTGAACTGGCGCGCAGAAATATTTACCGACAGCATCATCGGCGGCAAGCCGGCATCGCTCCACGCGCGGACTTGCGCGCATCCGGTGAGCAACGCCCATTCGCCGATCGGGACGATCAGGCCGGTCTCCTCCGCGATACCGATGAAGCGGTCCGGCGACACCAGTCCGTCCTGCGGATGACGCCAGCGGATCAGTGCTTCCAGACCGTAGATGGCCCGGCTGCGCAAATCGATCTTCGGCTGATAGTGCAGAACGAACTCGCCAAGTTCCAGTGCGCGCCGCAACTGCGTTTCCAGCTTCAGTCTGTCTCCCAGATGCGTCCCCAAGTCCACGGTGTAGAACCGGAAGCTGTTCTTGCCTCGCGCCTTGGCCCGGTACATCGCCGCATCCGCGTTTTTCAGCAGTGTCGCGGCATCGGTTCCATGTTCCGGATACAGGCTGATCCCGACACTGCATGTGGTAGCGAGCTCCTGCCCTTCGGCGGCAAGCGGCGCGGCCAGTTTTTCGACAATGCGGGAGACAACTTGCGTCACCGATTCGCGTCCGCTCTGATCGTTGAGCAGCAGCACGAATTCGTCACCCCCGTGCCGCGCCACGGTATCACCCTCGCGCAGGCAGGCCCTCAGCCGGTCGGCGCTGATCCTGAGGACTTGATCGCCGGCACCGTGCCCGAGGCTGTCGTTGATGAATTTGAAATTGTCGAGGTCGACGAATGCCACCGCGATCGTGCGCTGGTAGCGGTGCGCCTGGGCGATGGCCTGGTTGAGACGGTCGAACAACAGACTGCGGTTGGGCAGGCCGGTCAGCGCATCGTGGCTGGCCTGATGTTCCAGTTGTTCGCGTACGTTGCGCGCTTCCGTGATGTCGCTGAGCACGCCGACATAATGCGTAATGCGCCCGTTCGCGTCGCGCAGTGGCGAAATGCTGAGCTCGGCCCAGAACGCATCGCCGTTGCGGCGATAATTGCGCAATACCACCCGCGCTTCGCAGCCTTCGCGAATCGCGGTGCGCAACAATTCGATTTCGGGTTGGTTGCGGTCCGCTCCCTGCAGAAAACGGCAGTTGCGCCCGGCAATCTCAGCGGACGAATAGCCGGTCATGCGCTCGAAAGCGGGGTTGACATACTCGATCGGCTGATCCGGCAGCAGATGATTGGTGATCAGGATTGCATTGACACTGGCCTCGATCGCGAGGTTGCGCAACTGCAACGCCTCCTCGGCCCGCTTGCGTTCCGTGATGTCGCGCGAGACGCTGACGATGATATCGCGCTCGCCGATGCGCAGATAGCGGCGTGCGATCTCGATCGGAAAAAGCGACCCGTCCTTCCTGCGGGCCATACGTCCCTCCGCCTCGGTTACCACCCGGTCCGGACCGAGCGCAACGGTTTCCTGGAATTTCCCACGCAGGTCCTCCTCGCTGACATTGGCGTTGATCTGCAGCAGGCTCATTCCCAGCAGTTCTTCACGCTGGTAGCCCAGCATGCGGCAGGCGGTTTCGTTGGCGTCGATGTAGCGCAGCGTCCGCAGGTCGATCAGAAAGATCAGGTCCGGGGACGTCTCCAGCGCGGTCCGGAAGCGCACGAGATCCTCCTGCGCCTTCAGACGTTCGCTAACGTCGCGCGCCACGGATACGACAATGTCTTTGTCGCCGCTCTTCAGATAGCGGCGATAGACCTCCACGGGCACGATGCTGCCGTCCTTGCGGCGCAGGCGGCGGAGGTCCGAGCCCGCGCCGCCGGAATTCGCTCCCTGCGTCCTGACGTTGTCGAACAGTCCGCGCACCAGCGGCAGATCCTCGTCCGAATTGAGATCCTGCACGCCCATGCGCAGCAGCTCATCGCGCGAATAGCCGAGCATGCGACACGCTGTGTCGTTGACGTCCAGGTAGCGCATCGTGCTGAAGTCGGTGATAAAGATCGCGTCGGCCGAGGTCTCCATGGCCGCACGGAAGCGGATCAGATCCTCCTCCGCGTTGCGACGCGCCGTGACGTCCCGGCCGACGCCGCGATATCCTTTGAAGCGACGCTCCTCGTCGAACATCGGCTCGCCGCTGAAACTGAAGTGACGGATGATGCCGCCCGCGAGCACCCTGCCGTACTCGAGATCGCGAAACGGCTCGTGTCGGGCGAGCATCTGGCGATGCGCGTCCCAGCCTTCGGCGGGCGGCAACGCGCCTTTGATTTCCCAGCGCGCCCTGCCAATGAACTCCTCAGGCCGCACATGCTGATAAAAACCGCGTGACACTTCGGTAAAGCGCGAGTTCTCGTCCTGCTCCCAGTACCAGTCGGAGCTCAGCTCCACCAGGCTGCGGAAACGTGCTTCGCTTTCCCGCAGGCTATGTTCGGCGCGCCGGCGTTCCGTCACTTCGGTGACGAAGCCTTCCAGCGCGATCAGGTTTCCGTTTTCGTCGTTGACGCCCTGTCCGCGTTCCCAGACCCATTTCTCTTCGCCATCCTTGCCGATGATCCGATACTCGATGACGAAGCGCCGGCGCTCCAACAGGCCGGCATCGATTTCGTCGCGGACACGACGCTGATCTTCCGGATGGATGATGCTTTCGAACGAGACGACCTCATTGAACAGGAGTTCTTCCACGCGATATCCGGTCAGCTCGAAACAGCCCTCGCTGATCAGCTCCATGGTCCAATGGGAGTCGTTGCGACAGCGGTAAGCCATGCCCGGCAGGTTGCCCATGAGGGTCTCGATCCTGCGTTCCTGCTGGAGCAATGCTTTTTCCACCAATGCATGCCGGGTGTCGGATTCGATGTTATCCAGCGCAAACGAGATGTCTTCCGCCATGCGCTCCAGCAGGTCGACCAGGTCTTGCCGGAAGAAGCCGGTTTCGCCCGCATAATGGATGATGGCCCCCCACACCTTGCCACCCCGGTGCAGCGGAAAGGCGGCGGCCGAACGCAGGCCGTGGCGCCGGGCCGGCTCGTGCCACGGTGCCATGTTCGGATCCGCCATCACGTCGTCGCAGAGGTAACTGCGATCGTCCCGTATCGCCATGGCGATAGGCCCGCGGCCCTCCGCTTGATCAGGGTCGAGCGAGATGATGATTTCCTCATACGCCGCAGCCGGTGCGCTGGTGGCAACGCGGATCGCCCGCTTTGTTTCCGGGGCCGCCCGCACGACCCATGTCATCCGCAGGCCCCCGTGGCGCACGGCGATCCGGCAACATTCGTTGAGTAACGCGTCGCGGTCGCGCAAGCGCGTGATGGCCTGGCTGGTCAGGGACAGTGCGGCATAGAGGTCGGTCAGACGGCCGATGCGCCGGTCGGCGGCCTTGCGTTCGGAGATATCGCGGACGAAAACCTGGATGGCCGTGCGGCCGCCGTAGACAAATGGCGCGGACGTGACTTCCACGTCGACGACGCTGCCGTCCGCGCGCATGTAGCGCTGTTCGATCCGCGGCACGTTTTCGCCCCGATTCTGGCGTGCAATGCGTTCGCGCACCATCTCGCGATCATCCGGATGAACCAGCGCGAGAGCCTCCACGCCCACAATCTGGCTCGCACTGTCCGCGTGCAACAACCGTACGGCCGCGGCATTGGCGTAGGAAATGCAGCCTTCCGTGTGGATGAGGATGGCGTCCGGCGACAATTCCACCAAGGCAAGGAACTGCTCCGGCGCCGCAAGATGGGTGACGACACCTGACTTCAACTTGGAAACCGCCATTGAATTTGATATGCCGTTCGCAAAGTGGAAGCAAGAAAAGTCTTCGGTCTCAACGTCGGCTTGACGGCGCAAACCTCAAGAAGTTTAGCGCGAAGTGACGGATATTCACGGTGCGCCGCATCAAATGCAACAATGGAAGTTGAGATGGAGCGGGTGATGGGGATCGAACCCACGTCTAGAGCTTGGGAAGCTTTCGTTCTACCATTGAACTACACCCGCGTGCTAGCATTGATCTTACAGAATTCATTGAGTGTTTTGAAGTGATCGCGCTCATCATCAACGGCCAGCCGCGCTCTTTTCCGGCCCCTCTGAACGTCGCCGGCCTGATCGAACAACTCGAGTTGCAGGGCAAGCGCATCGCGCTGGAACGCAACGGCGAAATCGTCCCGCGCGGCCAATTTGGTTTGCTGGAACTGAACGATGGCGATGCGCTCGAAATCGTGGTCGCGGTCGGGGGCGGCTGAAGGACCGTGATCGGTAGCTGGTGACTGGTGATTGGCGGAGACCCCGGCTGTCGAGTCTTCGACCAGTCACCAGTCACCAGTCACTCATCACCGAAGTCATGGATCAACTCATCATCGCAGGAAAGCCTTACTCATCGCGCTTGCTGGTGGGCACCGGCAAGTACAAGGATTTCGCGCAGACCCGCGATGCGGTCGAGGCGAGCGGCGCCCAGATCGTGACCGTGGCGATCCGTCGCACCAACATCGGCCAGAATCCGGGTGAGCCCAACCTGCTCGACGTACTGACGCCGCAACGTTATACCATTCTCCCAAACACTGCGGGCTGTTACAGCGCGCAGGACGCGGTGCGCACCCTGCGCCTCGCCCGCGAACTGCTCGACGGCCACGACTTGGTAAAGCTGGAAGTGCTCGGCGACCCCCACACGCTCTACCCCAACATGGTGGAAACCCTCTCCGCAGCCAAAACGCTGGTCCAGGAAGGCTTCAAGGTCATGGTGTATACCTCCGACGATCCGATCATCGCCCGGCAACTGGAACAGATCGGGTGCGTCGCGGTGATGCCGCTCGCTTCGCTGATCGGATCGGGCATGGGCCTCCTCAATCCCTGGAACCTGCAAATCATCATCGACAACGCGACCGTGCCGGTCCTGGTGGATGCCGGCGTCGGCACCGCGTCCGACGCGGCCATCGCGATGGAACTCGGTTGCGATGGCGTACTGATGAACACGGCCATTGCCGCCGCGCGGGATCCGGTGTTGATGGCATCGGCCATGAAGAAAGCCGTGCAGGCCGGACGCGAAGCCTGCCTCGCCGGCCGCATGCCGAAAAAGCTTTACGCCGCCACCCCCTCGTCGCCGACCGGCGGCGTCATCGCCTCCGCCAGTCAGGGCAAGGCCGCCTGAATCCGGAAATAGGCCGGGAAACACCTTCTATTCGCCGCTAGGCGATTTGCCAGCCTGCGGATAATCCGTCTCGACTCCCACCCGGCTTTTTCGCCGAACCTGGAACGAGGACGGATCCCATGTCGACACGAAATACTCCGGCGAACCCGCCGCCGAGCCTGGCGCCCAACCCAAGTTGGGACGGCGATCTTTCCCATTCTCCGGCGATGCATGCCATTCAGGAGGCCGTCGAGCGCGTCGAGGCCGAAACCAGCGCGGCGCTGGCGGCGCAAAGCCGTGCACAGCGTGAAGTCCGCGCCCGCACCGCGGCCGAAGAACGTGGGCGACTGGAAACCGAGGCGGCGCGACTCACCGAACAGCGTGCACGCGCCGACGAGGAAGCGGCGCAATCCGCCCTCGCCGTCATCGAAGCGGAACGTCTGGCCCTTGCTGCCGCCGAACAGCGCAAGCGCGCCAACCAGGCCGCGATCACGGAAGCGCGGCGACGCGAGGAAAGCGAAGCCAACGCCGCGCGCCTTGCCGAAGCCCAGGCCGGCACCGACCGCACGCTGGGCGAACGCGCCCGTGTTCGCGCGGAAGAACTCAAGCGGCAACTCAACGATCTGAGTGCAGCGTACGAGCACCGCGAGCAGGAAGAGACCCGCGCCGAAGTGCAGGCGCTGGCGCGGGCCGAAGCGCAACGTCAGGCAGTCGAGCAGGCGCGGGCGCGCGCCGAAGCCGAAAGCCGTGCGTCGCAGGAAGCTCGCGAACGCGCCGCGGCCGAAGCACGCGCCCGGGAACTGGCCGACTCGAGATCCACCATCGATGCCCGCTTGAAACTGCTGTCTTTGGCGCGCATCGAAGCCGAAGCGGCCGCGGCCGCGGAATCGGAAGCCCGCATCAAGGCCGAGCAATCCGCCACGGCGGAAGCCCAGGCGCGGGTCGCGCATGAAGCCCGCGCACGCAACGCAGCGGAAAACCAGCTGCGCATCGAGCGGGAACTGGCCGCAGCCGAAAAATCGCGGGCCGATGAAGCGTGCGCGCTCATGCACGAAACCGAGTTGCGCCATGGCGCGGAGCAGGAAGCGCAGGGCGAAATGCAGGCACGCCGGACCGCGGAACGCAAACAGCGCGAATCGGCGGAGGTGCGCGCGCGTGCGGAATCCGAACTGAAGCGCGCGGCGGAAGCGCGGGCACAAGCCGAGTTGGCGTCGCAGGACGCCACGACCGCACGCCTGGATGCCGAAATCCACGCCGAACAGGAAGCCAGGGCCCGTGCGCTGACCGAAACGCTGGCACGTGAAGCCGTGGAAGCGCGCGCGGCAGAGGAACGCGAGGCGCGTGTCATCGCCGAGCAGCAAGTCCTGCTGGATGCTGCGGCCTGGGAAACCCAGCGCGCGCGCAACGAAACCGACCGTCAGGCGCAGCAACTCGCCCAACAACGCATCGACGCCGAACGGTTTGCGGCCGCCGAAGCACAGGCGGCGGTTGAAACTGCGGCCGCGCGACTGGCGGAGCTGAACCAACGATTCGAAGAGACCGTTGCCGCACGTCGTCTGGCGGAAGATCAGGTCGAGGAAGCTGCGGAGGCGCGCCGTTTGGCGGAGGAACGCTGTCTGCGGGCTGCCGAGGAAAAAGTCTGCATGGAAAGGCAGGCGCTGGCGGAAGCCGAGGGCGCCGCCGGTGCCGAGGACCTGGCCGGCCAGGCGGCCGAGGCACGCGCGCGCATGGCCATCCGCGCGCGTGCCGCCGCGCTGGCACGCGAACGGGCCGAGAAGGAACTGGCGGTCGCCGAAGCGAAACGGGTCGAATCCGAACTCGAGGTCTTGCGCGAAACCCGCACACGCGAAGAGGTCGAGAAAAAAGCAGACGAAATGGCACTTGAGCGCCGTTGCGTCGAACGGGAAGCCGCCGAGGTCGCGCAGGCCCGGTTGCAGGCTGAAAGCGCGGCGCATGAGACAGCGCAGGCGCAGGTCGCCGCTGAGCAGGAAGCCCGGGCCGCTGCGGAAGAGTTGCTGCACGCGGAAACCGAACGCACCGAGGCTTTGCGGGCCGCAGCCGAGGCCGCTCGCCGGAAGATCGCCTACAAACGCAGCCGGATCAAGGCCGCGCATGATCGCGCCCGTGCCCATGCCGCCGCCGAACGCGAGATCTTGGAAGACAGTGCGCAGGAGCAAAGCGCGTACGCACCTGTTTCCAGTCGCGTCGCCGTCTCGACGCTCGCAAACGTCGTGCAAACGACCGACAGCATCGAATTCGAAGACACCGAGTCGGAGGAGCAGAACTGGGCGGCCATCGCGGCTGATGAACCGGCGACAGGGGAGCCGGACCCGGAAGTGTCGGCAATGGAAGTCTTGAACGAGCGCATCGCCGGCGAAATTGCTGGAGAGCCGACACCGCCCGCACAAATCGACGCGATCGAAGACGACCTGGACGAAATCACGAAGAACAGGATCGCCGACTTCACGAAGCCCGCCTGCGTCGAAGACAGCCGCTCTTATGCATCCGGCGCCGATTTTGCACCGGCGCGGCGCTCCTATCGCGGCGCGCTGGCCGGCGGCGTCACGGTTGCAGCAGCCGCGGTCGTAAGCTGGGTCTTCGTCGGCTGGACGCCCTACTCGGGATCGGCGGAGGCCCGCCGCGCCGAATCGGTGAAGGCCGTTTCGGTCGTACCGGTAAAATCGAGAGAAATCACTCCGCCGCTGTCCACGCTGGACCTGCCCACACTCAGCCTGAGGATGCGCCTGGCGGAGCCGGCGCAAGCGCAGGACGACGCTGCCGCGGGCGGCGAGCAAAAGCCATAACCGGACTACGTCTGGCGCTGCAGCCGGCAGGGCGTTATATTCGCGCCCGGTGAACTCCCCACAACGACATATCCGCAGTTTCGTGCTGCGTCAGGGCCGTGTCTCGAACGCGCAGCGGCGCGCCGTCGACTCCTTACTGCCGCTGTTCGGCATCGCTTATACCGCCGCGCCGTTCGACTTCGACGCCGCCTTCACCCGGTCCGCACCGAAGTTTCTCGAAATCGGTTTCGGCATGGGGGAAACCACCGCGCAGATCGCGGCCGAACATCCGCAAAACGACTACCTCGGCATCGAAGTGCATACGCCTGGCGTCGGCGGTCTGCTGCGGCTGATCGAGGCGCGGCAACTGACCAACATCCGCATCGTCCGGCACGACGCGGTGGAAGTCGTCACGCACATGATCCCGGCGACCGGCCTGTCCGGCGTCCATGTGTTCTTTCCCGACCCCTGGCCAAAGAAACGCCATCACAAGCGCCGGCTCCTGCAGCCCGCGTTCGTGCATCTGCTGGCAAGCCGGCTGCAGCCCGGCGGATACCTGCACGTGGCGACCGACTGGGAGGAGTATGCGTCGCAGATCCTGGAGGTACTCTCGGGGGAGGCGCTGCTGGTCAACAGCGTGGAGGGCTTTGCGCCACGCCCGGATTACCGGCCGCTGACCAAATTCGAAAGCCGCGGGCTGAAGCTCGGTCATGTCGTGCGCGATTTAGTCTTCCTCGCTCGCGGCTAAACCTAAGCTGGCCGATGGCCAGCCGTAGGAGCGTTGACGCAAAGGACGCAAAGGAAGGGCAAGAAAGGTCGCAGAGAAAAACTGAACAAGAACGATATCCGCGAGTCACTTGTTCCTTCATTGTTTTTGCCTTCCTTTGCGTCCTCTCTGGTTTTCCTCTGCGTCCTTTGCGTCAACGCTCTTATTGCCGTCATCGGGACGGCTGGTTTACGAAGCGGAATCGTGTAGAAAAATCTGCAGCAGGTCGTTGAGAAAACGCTGACCCTTGAGCGTCGGCTGCAGCCGCAGGTGATCGCGATCGATCAATCCCCGTGACTCGGCCTCCTGCAATTCCTTGCGCACCGCATGCAACGACAAACCGGTGCGCGCCGCGAACAACGACAATTCGAAACCATCGGTGAGCCGCAGCGCATTCATCATGAATTCGAAGGGCAGGTCGCCGACCGTCACCGTCTGCTCCTGCTGCACGGCCACACCCGCTTCCGCTTGTTCCATGTACTCGCGCGGCTGCTTGTAGCGCATCTGCCGCAGGATCCGGTCGGCGAACGATAACTTGCCATGCGCGCCGGCGCCGATGCCGAGATAGTCGCCAAAGGTCCAGTAGTTCAGATTGTGTCTGGCTTCCCGTCCGGATTTCGCGAACGCCGACGTTTCGTAGTGCCGGTAACCGGCATCGGCGAGACGCGTTTCGATGGCCTGTTGCATGTCGGCCGACACCTCGTCGTCCGGCACCTTGGGCGGATGTCGGTGAAACAGCGTGTTCGGCTCGATGGTGAGGTGATAGACCGAGACGTGCGCAGGCGAAAAGCCGATCGCGGTATCGATGTCGGCCACGGCCTGTGCCGCCGTCTGCCCCGGCAACGCATACATCAGATCGAGGTTGAAATTGTCGAAGCTTGATTGTGCGATCTCGATAGCGGCCCGCGCCTGTGCCGCGTCGTGGATGCGGCCGAGTGCCTTGAGATGCCCGGCGTTGAAGCTCTGAATGCCGATCGACAGCCGGTTGATGCCGAGCGCGCGGAATTCGGCAAACTTGCGCGCCTCGAATGTGCCCGGGTTCGCCTCCAGCGTGATTTCAGCATCCGGCGCGAGCGGCAGGCGCGCACGGATGGCCGACAGCAGGTCGTCGAGCCCACGCGCAGACAGCAGGGACGGCGTGCCGCCGCCGAAAAACACCGTATACACCGGCCGCCCCCAGACTTGCGGCAACGCAGTTTCCAGATCGGCGATGAGTGCCGAGAGATATTTCCTTTCAAGTTCCGGTTCAATGCCTACCAACTCCCTCTCCGCCGTAAGGGGGAGAGGGCGGGGGTGAGGTGGTTTTAGCTCATGCGAATTGAAGTCGCAATAGGGACACTTGCGCACGCACCACGGGATATGAACGTAGAGGGACAGCGGCGGCAATGCCGGCAGCGCGACCGTTGCGTTCGTTACGGGTGACTCCAGGATCTGCATGGGCGTGTTGAAGGAATTCCGGCTTCTACTATAACCTGTCCGGCAGTTTCTTCCGTCATGCAAGGGCCACGCATTCTGTCATCAGCGCAATGACGCAATCCGGCAGTGAAAATCCGATCGGTGTCTTCGACTCCGGCGTAGGCGGACTGACCATCCTGCGCGCCGTGCGGCAGGCGCTGCCCTGCGAAAATCTCGTCTACGTCGCCGATGCCGCCTACGTTCCTTATGGACAAAAATCCCCGGAGAAAATTCGCGATCGGGCCATGGCAATCGGCGGGTTTCTGGTCCAGCAGGGGGCCAAAGCCGTCGTCGTCGCCTGCAATACGGCAACTGCCGCGGCCATCGATGTATTGCGAGCGCAATGGCCGATCCCCTTCGTCGGCGTCGAGCCGGCGGTCAAGCCCGCCGTTGCCGCCACGCGCAGCGGCGTGGTAGGGGTGCTCGCGACGCCGGCCACATTGGCGAGTGAGCGCTACCGGAGCCTGATCGAGCGCTTTGCAGCCGGCATCCGGATCGTGGCGCAGCCTTGCGCCGGCCTGGCCGAGCACATCGAGCGCGGCGATCTCGATGGCGAACGCACCGAGCAATTGCTGCGCGGCTTTGTCGAGCCGTTGCTGGCCGAACGCGCCGACGTGATCGTGCTCGGCTGCACCCACTATCCGCTGGTCGCGCATATCGTCCAGCGCATCGCCGGCCCCGGCGTGGCGGTCATCGAAAACGGGACAGCCGTGGCAAAAGAAGTGGCAAGGCAATTGACGCTGCGCGGATCGGCGCGGGCGAGCGGGACGGGAAGCGAAATCTTCTGGTCGAGCGGGCCGACGCAGCGGATCAAGCCGCTGCTGATCGAACTATGGGCGCCGCATGCCCGCCTGCAGCGCCTGCCGGAGTTTCAGAGCAATGCCGGACGGGACTTCAACGCAACGTCCTGAAGAGCTTGATCAGCCGCAGCACGGCCATGGCGATCAATCCGCTGCGATAGCCTACGCGCAGCAACTTGCCGGGTCCGATCGCCACCAGCGCGGCCGCGACAATAGCGACGCCGACGGGTCGCGATTTGAGGTGGCGATAGCCGCGCCAGACGAGATCGGCGAAAGCCAGCGACTGCCGGACCGCGGCCGCCTGTACGGCAAGTTCGCCGCGCTGCTCGGTTGCCCGCGCCACCAGCAACCGGCGCTTGCGGTCGATTTCGCGCAGTCGGCTGCTCATTTTCCACCCAGGCGATCACGATCCTTGGCGAGTTCCTCGAGCGTAGCCTGGAACAGATGCGGCCTCCCCCGCGCCACCGCCCTCACCCGCAACCACGAGATCAGCGCGAGCACCGCGAATCCCGCCGCAAGGAGTACGGCAACCAGAATCCGGTTGGTATCCCAGAACGTGACCAGGATGGCCACCGCCATCAGGACCACCGTTGTAAACGCCAGGAACAGCGAGACGATGGTCCACAACAGCATCGAGGTCAGGCGCGCGACCTGTTCCTCGACTTCGGTACCGAGCAGTTCGATGCGGGTCTGCGCGATGCCGGCGAGCGTACCGAGCAACTGCCTCAGCGAATCGAACATGCTGAGCGGATGGCCTTGCGGCGGTTTGGAGCCGTCGTGATCGTCCACGCGTTCCGGCTTACTTCTTTGCTATCAGAATGCCGATGACGACACCCACTGCGGCGGCGACACCCACCGCAGTCCAGGGATTGTCGTGCACGTAGTCGTCTGCCGCTTTGGCGGCTTCGCGAGTCTGCGCTGCGGCGGCATAACCGGCCTGCGCAATGCGGGCCTTCGCGGCATCGATGGATTCTTCCGCCCGCGCCCGGGCCGCAGCGACTTTTTCGCCGGCCTGCCCGGCAGTGGCTCTGAGCAACTCCTCCGCGTCCGTCACCACCAGTCGCAGGTCTTCCATCAGCTTATCCGCCGAAACTGCCTTGCTTTTCATCACGGTCTCCTGGATTGATTCAATGCGTTTTTGTCCAATATGCTTCTATCGAAATATGGCGGCGTCCTGATGCGGCCGTCGAAACACCGCACGGGTCAGCCGCGTTGTTTCAACGCAGCCGCTTCAACGCATCGCCGAGCCGCGTCAGCGCCTTCCCACGGTGACTCATGAGATTCTTTCGGGCAGGCGCAAGTTCCGCTCCAGTCTGGCCAAATTCCGGATCCAGGAACAAAGGATCGTAGCCGAAACCGCCGGAACCGCGCGGTGCCCGCAGAATCTCGCCCCGCCACAGCCCTTCCGCTATCAGCGGCTGCGGGTCCTGCACGTGACGCATCACCACGATTACGCAGTAGTAGTACGCCTGGCGATCCTGCCGCTCACCCAGCACTTCGAGCAGTTTTGCGTTGTTGCGCTCGTCGGATCGGGGATTCCCGGCATACCGCGCGGAGTGCACGCCCGGCGCACCGCCCAGCGCATCGACACAGATGCCGGAATCGTCCGCCAGCGCCGGCAATCCGGTGATGCCGGCCGCATGTCGCGCCTTCGCCAGCGCATTCTCTATGAAGGACCCATGCAGTTCGTCCGCCTCCGGCACACCGAATGCGGACTGCGGCAACGCCTCGATACCCAGCGACGCGAGAATCTGGCTGATCTCGCGCAGCTTACCCGGGTTGTTGGACGCAATGACCAGCTTTTCGAACACCGAGGTTTCCCGCTCGCGATCAGATGCCGTTCCCGAGGGCGGCCTTCTGTGCGGCAACCAGTTGTCCGATGCCCCGTTCGGCGAGATCGAGCATCGCGTCCATCTCACGCCTGGAAAACGGTTCGCCTTCCGCCGTGCCCTGCACCTCCACCAGCTTCCCGCCGCCGGTCATGACCACGTTCATGTCGGTATCGCTGTTCGAATCCTCGGGGTAATCCAGATCCAGCACCGGCGTGCCCTGGAAAATGCCGACGGAAATCGCGGCGACGAAATCGCGGATCGGCCAATTCCCGATGGTCTGCTTGTTCTTCAGAAAGGTAACGGCGTCATGCAATGCGACGAAAGCGCCCGTGATGCTCGCGGTGCGCGTGCCGCCATCGGCCTGGATGACATCGCAGTCGATCTGGATGGTGCGCTCGCCGAGCGCTTCCAGGCTGGTCACCGCGCGCAGGCTGCGGCCGATCAGGCGCTGGATTTCCTGCGTGCGTCCGGACTGCTTGCCGCGCGCCGCTTCACGGTCCGAGCGCGTATTGGTGGACCGCGGCAGCATGCCGTACTCGGCGGTGAGCCAGCCCTGGCCCCTGCCTTTCAGGAACGGCGGCACCTTGTCCTCGATGCTCGCGGTACAGATGACCTTGGTGTCGCCACACTCGATCAGCACCGAGCCTTCCGCATGGCGTGTATAGGCACGAGTGATATTGAGCTTTCTCAATTGATCGGGGGCACGTCCGCTCGGTCGCATGGCTGTTCTTTCATTTCAGAATGACGCCGGAATGGGCAGAACTCGGGGCGCACGACAAAGGCTCAAGCGGTCGCGCGAATCGGAAAAACGCCCTGATTTGTGTGTTATCTTTTCGGCTCGCCAATTTTGGTGAACTCCTTCGCCCTTGTAAAGCTTCCGGGCCGCCAATGATTTACAGCATGACGGGTTATGCCGTTGCCGGCGCCGAACTCCCGTTTGGCGCACTCAATCTCGAACTGCGTTCGGTGAATCATCGCTATCTCGATATCCAGTTCCGCATCCCGGATGAACTGCGCCCGCTCGAGTCGGGGCTGCGCGAGAAGGCAACCGCCCGGATCGGCCGCGGCAAGGTTGAAGTGCGGATCGCCGTAGCCAAGTCGGCGGCTTCCCAGTCGAACCTGCAGATCGACGACGCTCTGCTGGGCCAGCTCGCACAACTGAACGCGCACGTGAAAACCATGCTGCCCGAGGGTCAGTCGCTGTCGGTTGCCGACGTACTGCGCTGGCCGGGCATGCTCGGCAACGACAGCCTGGTGCCTGATGAGTTGCAGGAAGCCTGCGGTCGACTGCTCGATCGCGCCCTCGACGATCTGACGGCCACGCGGGGTCGCGAAGGCGAAAAGCTCAAGAATCTGTTGCTCGAGCGCATCGCGTCCATGGAAGCGCTGGTGGACAGGCTGGCGCCGCGCATGCCGCAATTGGTGAACAATTACAGGGAAAGGCTGACGGCGCGGCTGAAGGACGCGATGGTCAGCCTGGACGACGAACGTCTGAAACAGGAACTGGTGTTGTTCGCCTCCAAGATCGACGTCGACGAGGAATTGTCGCGGCTGACCGCCCATTTCGGCGAAATCCGCCGCATCCTCGACAAAGGCGGCGCCGCCGGCAAGCGCCTCGATTTCCTGATGCAGGAACTGAATCGCGAAGCCAATACCCTGGGGTCGAAGTCGGTCGACATGGAGTTCACCCAGACCTCGATGGATCTCAAGGTGCTGATCGAGCAGATGCGGGAACAGATTCAGAACATCGAATGACAGGCAACGTATTCATCATTTGCGCGCCGTCCGGGGCCGGCAAGACTTCGCTGGTCGCCGAACTGCTCAGGCGCGACCGCAGTACGCTGCTCTCGGTGTCACATACCACGCGCACGCCGCGCCCTGGTGAACAGGATGGCCGCGACTATCACTTCGTGTCGAGGCCGACGTTCGAGGCAATGATCGAACGCGGCGAATTCCTGGAAAGCGCCGACGTGCACGGCAACCTCTATGGCACGTCGCAGGGCTGGATCGACCGCCAGCGCGCCCATGATGTCGATATCGTGCTGGAAATCGACTGGCAGGGCGCACAACAGGTGCGCAAGCTGATTGCGGACGCCATCGGCATCTTCGTCCTGCCGCCTTCGCTGGCGTCATTGCGGCGGCGGTTAAACGACCGTGGACAGGACAGCAACGCGGTGATCGAGCGCCGGCTGCAGGCCGCCCAGGGGGAGATCGCGCATCTGGCCGAATTCGACTATGTTATTATCAACAATAATTTCGATGATGCCGTCGAAGACTTGGTGAGCATCGTGCGGGCGGCCCGATTGCGGATCGCCTCACAAGTATCCCGCCACAGCGATTTGATCAACAGCCTGAAATGAGCTGCATATGGCGCGCATAACCGTAGAAGACTGCCTGAAACATATTCCGAATCGTTTCGAGCTCACACTCGCTGCGACGTACCGCGCACGACAGCTTGCCACCGGCGCGTCTCCGTTGGTGGATACCAACAAGGACAAACCCACCGTTATCGCTCTACGCGAAATCGCGTCCCAGAAAGTCGGGACCGATATCCTCAAGACCAAGGTCTGACGGCCACGCCGTCACGACGACCGCAGGAGGCTCAGCCGATCGACCTTTCCAACCGGTGAACGCGGCATTTCCACCGGTCCCGGCTGAAGCCCCCATGTCCGAAGCCGAGCTTCTGTTCAAGAACGCAGCCGGCTACCTCAAGCCGGAGGATATCGTACAGCTTCAAAGCGCGTATGAGTTCAGCGAAACCGCGCACGAAGGTCAGTTCCGCAAGTCCGGCGATCCCTATATTTCCCATCCGATCGCCGTCGCCCAGATCCTCGCGCAATGGCATCTCGACGCACAGGCGCTGACCGCAGCCCTGCTCCATGACGTGATGGAGGACACCGCAGTGACCAAGAACGAGATCAGCGAGAAATTCGGCAAGCACGTGGCCGACCTCGTCGATGGCGTCTCCAAGTTGGACCGCATCGAGTTCCAGACGCAGGAAGAAGCCCAGGCGGAGAACTTCCGCAAGATGCTGCTGGCGATGGCGCGCGACGTGCGCGTGATTCTGATCAAGCTGGCCGACCGCCTGCACAACATGCGCACGCTGACGGTCATGCATCCGAAGAAGCGGGCACGCATCGCACGCGAGACACTCGAGATCTACGCGCCCATCGCCCACCGGCTGGGATTGAACGAGCTCTACCAGGAATTGCAGGAGCTTGCGTTCCGCCATCTTTATCCGAACCGTTTCAACGTGCTGTCCAAGGCGCTGCTGCGGGCGCGCGGCAACCGGCGCGAGGTGGTGGACAAGATTCTCGACGCACTCAAGCAGAAGCTGGCCGACAACCACCTGGAAGCCACCGTCAGCGGGCGGGAGAAGAACCTCTACAGCATCTACAACAAGATGCACGAAAAGACCCTGTCGTTTGCCGAGGTGTTCGACATCTACGGGTTTCGCGTCATCGTCAAGGACACGGCGGCCTGCTATCTGGCGCTAGGTGCCCTGCATCAGCTGTACAAACCCATCGCCGGCAAATTCAAGGATTACATCGCCATCCCGAAGGCCAACGGCTACCAGTCGCTGCACACCACGCTGTTCGGGCCGTTCGGCACGCCGATCGAGGTACAGATACGCACGCTGGTGATGCACAAGATCGCCGAGGCCGGCGTGGCGTCGCATTGGCTGTACAAGGAGAACGACGCCCAGATCAATGAGTTGCACATGAAAACGCACCAGTGGCTGCAAAGCCTGCTGGAAATGCAGTCCGAATCGGGCGACTCGATCGAGTTCCTGGAGCACCTGAAAGTCGATCTGTTTCCGGACGAAGTCTATGTGTTCACGCCCAAGGGCAAGATCCTGTCGCTGCCGCACGGCTCGACCTGCGTCGATTTCGCCTACGCGGTGCACACCGACATCGGCAACCGTTGCGTGGCAGCCAAGATCAATCACGAACTGGTGCCTCTGCGCTCGGAGCTGAAGAATGGCGATCGCGTGGAGATCATCACTGCCGCGCACGCCAAGCCCAACCCCGCCTGGCTCAGTTACGTGGTCAGCGGCAAGGCGCGCTCGCACATCCGACATTTCCTCAAGACCATGCAGTACGAGGAATCCTCGCAGCTCGGTGAGCGGTTGCTGAACCAGGCGCTGGCCGCGCTGAAGACCGACCCGGACAAGGTCGGAGATGCGCAATGGGAAAAGCTGCTCAAGGAGAACAGCGCGAAGTCGCGCCAGGAGGTGCTCGCCGACATCGGGCTCGGCAAGCAGCTGGCGATCGTAATCGCGCGAGAATTGCTGTCGATCGCCGAACCGAAGGGGAGCAAGGGAGAAAAGCTTCCCGGCAGTCTGGTCATCCGCGGTTCCGAAGGCATGGCCCTGCAATTTGCCAAATGCTGCCATCCGATTCCGGGCGATCCGATCATCGGTTTCCTGAAGAAAGGCCACGGCCTGGTCGTGCATACGCACGACTGTCCGGTGGCGCGCAAGACGCGCGGCGACCCGGAAAAATGGCTGAACGTGGAATGGGCGCCGGATACCAAGAAGCTGTTCTCGGTCAACATCAAGATGGTGGTGTCCAATCATCGCGGCGTGCTGGCAAAAGTCGCGGCGATGATCAGCGAGACCGATTCGAATATCGACAACGTCAGCCTGGAACAGGGCGATTCCAGCGCCTACACCATCATCCATTTCACATTGCAGGTGCATGACCGCCAGCATCTCGCGCGCGTCATGCGCAGCCTGCGGCGGGTGCCCGAGGTCATCCGCATCTGGCGGCTGAAAGGTTGACGAGCGAGCCTGGCTCCTGCAGAATTCACGTGCAATTCCAAAGGGGAGTAGCTTCACAGCGGTGGCCGTCAAGACGGGCAACAATCCCCGGCGCCGTTGGCAGCGCAAGCTGTCGCGAGACCTTTACCAGCCGGTAAAGGTTTTTTTTCGCCCCGACTTTCCCGCCAGGCTTTCCCACCCCCGGGGGGGCGGTGGACGAAATAAATGGACATTTTTTCGGTGGAGTTTCTCTCCGCGCTGCTCGCGATCGTCGTCATCGACCTCGTTCTCGCGGGCGACAATGCCATCGTGATTGCGCTTGCCGCGCGTTCCCTTCCCGCCGCGTTGCGGGAGAAGGCGATCATCTGGGGAACAGCCGGCGCAATCGTCGTACGCGCAGCCATGGCGCTGGTCGTGGTCTGGCTGCTGATGGCGCCCGGTTTGCGCTTCCTCGGCGGCCTGGCACTGGTCTGGATCGCGACCAAACTGCTGGCGCCCAAGCGCGGCGAAGACGGAGCTCACGACAAACCCGCCGACAATTTCTGGAGCGCGATGAAGACCATCGTTGTCGCCGAGACGCCATGATGGGTCTGGACAACGTGCTGGCGGTCGCCGGCGCCGCGAAGGGCAGCTTTCTGCTGGTCGTGCTGGGTATGCTGATCAGCATAC
Organism: Betaproteobacteria bacterium; assembly: GCA_016194905.1. Lineage (NCBI taxonomy): Bacteria > Pseudomonadati > Pseudomonadota > Betaproteobacteria > Betaproteobacteria bacterium. The sequence continues at coordinate 191,363 of JACQAP010000026.1, read as the reverse complement.
CGATCGTGGTATGGGGCAGCACCTTGATACTGAGGTGGGTCGATCGCTTTCCCGTCATGGTTTACATCGGTGCCGGCGTGCTCGCCTAGACGGCGGCACAGATGATGCTGCACGAACCGATGCTGATGCCGCATTTGCAGGATCGCGATCCGCTTAAAGTCGCCGTGACCCTGCTCGTGATCATCGGTGTCTTGGCTGCTGGCTTTTTGGTGGACAGGCACCGCAAGCAGGCCGCGCCCGAATCTTCGCGCGAGACCTTATAATGTTTTCGTAACATTGGGAACGGAGATCCAAATGTCGCGATTTCTCGCCGTGTGCGTTTTGATGTTGCTGGCCGCCGTTGCGGGTCCGGTTGCGGCGGAAGAACTGTCCCGGGTTCCGGCCGCGCGCGGCGAATCGCTCGAACTGCCGGGGTTGACGGCCGGTTGTCATATCTGTGAATGGCGCCCGAAATTCAACCAGATGCCGGCGGCTAACGAATGCGGTACCGACGAGTCCGGCGCCGCCAAGGTGGGCTTGTTCGAATGTGGTTTTTCCGCGGACTGTCAGCGCGAGTGTCACTTCCTGCGCTGCGGAACCCTGTAGGCTAGGGCAGGTTTCCCTGCCCTGGCGTTTTCTCTCCCGAGTGCCAGTTTTTGTTTGTTTTCAGGCGGCCGGTCGCTCGGTGGCGACGGTTTTTCCCTGAACACGCCGGTTTCATCACGCGCTCGCCCGCCAGCACCCGCTAACTGATTGACCGCTGACGGGAAATCGCCGTTGGCATAAGCGTTGCAATGGTCATACGCGAAGATTGAATTCTCGAGGTGCGCCATGATGTTCGACCCGTTCTCAGACCTGACCGATCGCCCGGCAAGAGGCGTCCTGCAACTCCTGCAGGAAGGAATACAGACCCTGTTTCAGCTCCTGTTGTTCTCGCTGTTGCTGCTCGGTTTGGGCGGTCTCATCTACAAAGCCTTGCGCAGCGGCGGATGGGTCGAATCCATACTCGGAACCTTCTGGGCCCAGCACCCCGTCGTGGCAATCGTGGCGCTGTTGGCGGCCATGGCGGTGGCTGCGGGAGCAAAGCGTTATTTCGACAATGTGGCGATGTTCGGAAAGCGCGGCGACATGCTGGTCTACGGCTGTCTGGCGCTCGGATTGTTTTTTGCGTTCAAGCTGGCTGTGACCGGAACCCTTTAGCAGTACCACCCCTCCGCTCGCGGGCCCTCCCCCGCGAGCGGAGAAGGGTGGCACCCCTGTTCGCCGGCACGGTCGTTCGGCGACAACCTCTTTTTTCCGAATTTGCCGATGTTTCGGGTTCGACACTGCAGAGCCTGTCGCTGTCGAACGACTTCCCTCTTCTGAAGCCTATCGCTAAACGGCTGATTTTCGTTCGATCTGCCGATGGCACACGAATTGCGGCTGCGGGCACGGGTAGCGCAGTCACCGAGGGACAACGCCATGCGAACACAGCACATCCTGTTGTTGAGCATCGCCCTTTCGATTCCGGCAATGGCCGCGGAGCCGAAGTCGCCCAGCAACGCAATCGGCAAATCTGGCGATCAAGCCACTTCGAGGGCGGATGCGGCTAAGAGCACCGCAACAAACGATGAAGTGACGCCGATTCGCCCGGCAAGGAAAAACCGCGTTCGCTACACGTTCCCGCCGTCGGCGAAGCGGATGTGACGAAATAAAAGGCCGCGTTTCCGCGGCCTTTTTGTGCCCCTTCGACGCCGTTACGGCCGCTCCATCTTGCAGGTGGTCGGCAATGCGGTGTCTTTTGCCTCGATGCGGCCCTCGGTCTTGAATCCCATCCCGGTGCGTTCGACGTCGTACTTCACGCCCTTGCTGCCCGCCTTCACGAAGCTGGAGATGAACAGCGGCTGGACCAGCTGGTGGTTGTCGGCGCGCATCTCGACTTCGCCGGTGATGCCCTGGTGCTTCATGCCTTCAAGCGCCTTGGCCACTTTCGCGGGATCAGTCGACTTGGCCTGATTCATCGCTTTGGCCAGCATCTCGACGCCGTTCTTCAGCGAAAGGAAGAAGAAGTCGTCTTTCACATCCGGGAAACGCTTGCGGTAGGCCTCGGTCAGCGCATCCGAGTCCTTGCCGCCATAGTTGGTGTGCCACATGCTGACCTGGCGGATATCCTCGCCGGCCTGGCCGATGGCCGTCGGGCCGCCGACGATGCCGGAATAATACGTAAACAAATCCGCCTTCAGGCCAGACTCCTTGGCGGCCTTGACCAGCAGCGACAGGTCGACCCCCCAGTTTCCGGTGATGACGCTGTCCGCGCCGGAGGCCTTGATCTTCGAAACATAGGGCGCGAAGTCCTTCACCTTGCCGATTGGGTGCAGGTCGTCGCCGACGATTTCGACGTCAGGGCGCTTCTGCGCCAGCATCGCCTTGGCGGCCCTGGAAACGCCCTGGCCGAAAGCATAGTCCTGGTTGATCAGGTAGACCTTCTTGATCTGCTTCTGCCCGGAGACGTAGTTGGTCAGGGCCTGCATCTTCATGTCCGTGTCCGCATCGAAACGGAAATGCCAGAAACTGCACTTGTCGTTGGTCAGGCTCGGATCGACCGCGCCGTAGTTCAGGAACAGGATCGACTGGTCGGGGTTGCGAGCATTGTGTTTGCTCACGGCGTCTGACAGGGCGATTGCCACATTGGAGCCGTTGCCCATGAAGAAGTAGCGCAGTCCCTGGTCGGTCATCTGCTTCAGCGAAATCAGCGCTTCCTGGGGGCTGCTTTTGGTGTCGAACGTCACCAGATCGAACTTGGCGCCGCCAAGCACGCCGCCAGCGGCGTTGACACCTTCGATCGCCAGCAATGCTTCACGGGCGCCGTGCTCGCCGACGTTCGCGAACGGCCCGGACAACGGGTCCATGAAGCCGATTTTGATCGTGTCTGCAGCAAAGGCACCAACGCCCAACTGCAACATCGCCAGCAGCCCGAACAGGCCGCGACAAACTTTACCGAATTGCATGGTTGCTCCTCAGTGGAATGGTGTTTTGTACGTTATCGCTTCGGGCGCCATCCTGCCTCGGCCGTGTTCTCGTTGCCGGCCTGCAGCGCACGGCTTCCATCTTATCGCAGTGCCTCAACGCCGGCCTGTCGCTTTCGTTTACGCAGCGAGCGGCGCCTCACCGCTTTCTGACTGGATTGGACAGCCTCCCGAGTCCGTCGATACGACATTCAGCCAGATCGCCGTCGCGGATCACGACCGCGCCGGGGGTACCGGTGCTGATGATGTCGCCGGGATACATGGTCGCGACGTGCGAGTGGAATGAGACCAGGTAGTAGGGCGGGAAGGCCATGTTCGCGACGATGTTCTCGCGATGCAGCTTGCCGTTGTTGTACGTGCCCACCTTCACCTTAAGCACGTCCGGCACTTCGTCAGGCGTGATCAGTTCCGGGCCAAACGAGAAAAAAGTGTCGAAATTCTTGGAGCGCGTGAGAAATCGCGGATTCTTCTGCAGGATGTCTTCCGCAGTCATGTCCAGGATCAGGCAGTAGCCGGCAATGTAGTCAGGCGCCTGCTGCTCGGATACGCTGCGGCAGAGTCGGCCGATGATCACGCCGATTTCGGCCTCGGCGGTCACCCGCTCGGATTGCGGCGGCAGCTCGATGGCCTCTCCGGGACCGATGATGGTGTTGTCGCACTTCATGAACGAGGCCGGCTCGGTCGGATACGGCGCGTTCAGGTCGGCCGCATGGTCGCGATAGTTCAGGCCGATGCCGAGTATCTTGCGCGGGTGCCGGTACAAAGGGCCGTATTGCACGGCAGCCGGATCGAGCTTCGCCAGCGTCTGCTCGGCATCGCTCAGGATGCGCCAGTCGATGCCCTGCAGGATCAGTGCATGCAAATCGTCCGGCCAGGATTTGCGCAACTGGGTGTTGATCGCTGCGACCGGAACGATGCCCGACGAAGTGACCACTGCGGCCTGCTCCCGCCCGTCCCTTTTGATGGTGCATAAACGCACGATGCCTCCCGGTTTTTATTGTTGAATTATACGTGTCAGGGTCGGATGAATGGCTCACGCGTAACGCCGGCATGACTCACTCATTTCTCGGCCGTGAAACGCCCGCCGCCGAGCGTGCCCTCCTGTACCAGCGCGACCAGGCGGGCATAGGAGCGGTAAAACTCCTCGTCGCCGGCCGGCGTGCCAAGCCGCATGGTTTCTTCGCGCAGTTTGCGATACATCGCAAAACGCTCTTCGAGGACTCTTCCCCAGTCCGCGGTCAGGTCCTCGACGGTTACATTGCGAAAGCCGATCTCGCGCAGCATCTGCGGATAGCTGACGAAGCTCTGCACGGACTGCGCGGCGATGCCGCGCCACATCGACTCGGAGTCCGTTTTATCCAACCGCCGGTGCTCCGCCCAGTCGGTGAAAGCAAGGTGTCCGCCGCGCTTGAGCACGCGGTAGGCTTCCGACAGCGCAACGCGTTTGTCCGGTACGTGCAGCAGCGCTTCCTGGCTGATGACGGCATCCATGGTTTGCGCGGCCAGCGGCACGCGCATGACGTCACCGCGCACGATGCGCACGCGCTGCGCGAGACCGACCCGTCGCGTGAGATCCGCCGCGCCCGGCGCACGATGCGGATTGAGTTCGATGCAGGTGACGATGGCGCCGTACTTGTGGGCGAGATAGCGCGCCGGACCGGCCAGGCCCGCGCAGAAATCCGCGACCTGGCTGCCGCTGCCGATGAGCGCGCGTTCAGCCAGCGCATCCACGACCGACAGCCCGCCGTAGTGGTCCTGGTCATAGGCAAACAAATCCTCCGGCGTGAGTCCGTCGAGATGGCCGCGCCGGGCGCCGAGCTGCGCGAGAATCTGGTCTCGGGAAATCGGATGGCGGCTGTAAAACGCCAGGACATGATGGTTGTCGGACATGAGAGTTGGAATCGCAGCGATGGCGGTCGGTGGCGACGGCCAGTCTACACTGCCGGGCATGCAGGCCGCGCCAATCCGCCCGTCAAGGCTTTCAAGGAAGGGCAGCGCAAGAACTCGATTCAGCGACGTCATGGGTCCCACCGTCAAGAACCTGACCGATGAACAAATCGAGGCGCTGGCGCAATACCTGACCAGTTTTTGATGCGGCGACGTAAAAAGGAAGGGGACGGCAGATGCCGTCCCCTTCTTGTTTCTGGTGGGCCGTGCAAGATTCGAACTTGCGACCGTTGGACTAAGGGTCGATTTTTGGTGATTGCGTAATTTTTGAATCAATCATTTGTAACGCTTGCCATTGTGCTGGCCCGTGTCACACAAGAAACAAACGCTGCTATCTGATCGAACGGTGTCACGATCACGGCACAACAACGCGAATACAATTCTCGTGTTTTCTTGGGGCGCCAAACAGGATGAAACCGGGCACTGGTCCGAGGTGATCTCAGTGGGCGACGGAGAGCCTTCAGCACATCAACCCGCAATCACGATGCGATTGCGACCAGCCTGCTTGGCTTGGTAGAGGGCTTGGTCTGCCAGGGCGTTGACCGCGTCGGCGCGCGCTCCTCTGCGGTATTCCGCGATCCCGCAGCTAAAAGTGGTGGTGAACTCGCGGCCATCGTCAGCGTACTGTCGCACACGCGAGAAGGCCTCCCGCAGTTCGTCCAACGGATCCATTGCTTGCACCCCTCGAGTGTCCGGCAGGATCGCGGCGAATTCCTCGCCGCCCATGCGTCCGATGATATCGGTCTTGCGCAGGCGCTGCCTGAAGAGCTTGGCGAAGTTTTTTAACACCCGGTCCCCGGCAAGATGGCCGTAGGCGTCGTTGACCGCTTTGAAGTTGTCCATGTCGATCATGGCGAAAGAAAAGGTATGGTTCTTCCGCGCCGCCCTTGCGGTCTCCACGGCCAGGTGTTCCTTGGTGGCGGCGTGGTTGAACAAGCCCGTGAGGCCGTCGCGCTCGATGTAGCCGTGCAAGGTGCGGTAGCGCTGAATCCGCACCGATACCGCGGAAATCAGATGTTCCGGCGCGATGGGTTTGGTGAGGAAGTCGTCGCCCCCCAGTGCCATTGCCGCCAACTGCTTGCCGGGATCGCCTTCCGCGGACAGGAACACGATGGGTATCACATTATAATAATCCAGTTGGCGGATCACGCCGGCGAGTTCCGCCCCGGTGCAGCCCGGCATGTACATGTCCATGAGCACGAGTTCGGGCTTGAAGTCGGCCAAATGGGTGAGGATCTGCATCGGGTCGGTGGCCACGTCGGTAAGCATTCCCGCCGATCGCAAAGTGTAGGCGTAGTGCTGGGCCAGGGATTCGATGTCGTCCATGATCAGCACCCGATAGGGCTCAGGCGGCTGGTCCGTGGTCAGGCCGTCGAGCGCACTGACCAGGGCGTCGACCTCCAGCGGTTTCACGAAGTAGGCGGCAGCTCCCGTGCGAGCGGCGGCGAGCCGGGCGGGCAGGTCGCCGCGAACGGACATGAAGACAACGGGCGCCACGAGGCGCTTGGCCTTGGAGAGATCCACGACGGCTTCCACTCCGGCCAGTTCACCCTGGGGAAAGATGATGTCCATGACGACGGCGGCCAGCGCCGGGTCGGCCACGGCTTCGGAGAGCTGTTCGAGCGTTGCGAAAGTCCTGACCCGGTAGCCGAAGTGGCCGAGCTGCAACGCCAGGTTAGCGGCCAACTCAGCGTCGTCCTCTACAAGATAGATAAGCTTTCTTGCAACGCCGGGCTGGACGGTCTTCGGCTCTACCAGGGACGGCGTGCTCACGGCGGGCTGCCGCGCAGCGCGGTAAAGGGCTTCGAGCAAATCGGCACTGGATTCGCTTTGCGCCTCGCTCAGGTGTTGCCCCGCCGCGAGCGCGGCGTCGACGACAATCTCTAGTCGCCGCGCCGCTTCGGACAACTCGGGATAGCCGAAGGTGGCCCCCGACCCGGCCAGCCCGTGCGCGAGGTGGCGCAGCTTCCGCAACGCGCCCTCGTCTCGGCGGTTGCGAAACGTTTGCTCCAGCAGCGCCAGCTTGGCCGGGAGCTCGCGCGCGTAGCCCTCCCGCAGGAGGCGTAGCTGCTCAGCGATTTCTTCGCCGGAACTCATGTCGGTGGAATTTTATCCGCGGCGCGTGGCCCAGATGCCGCGCACCGTCGCCGCCAGGGTCATGGGGTCGAAGGGTTTGGGGATCACGTCCAGCGCGCCCATCTGTCGATAGCGGACCAATTCGTGGGCCTGCACCTTCGCGGTCATGAACACGATCGGGGTGTTCTCGAACGCCGGCAGGGCGCGCAGAGCGGCAAGCGTGGACGGGCCGTCCAAGCCGGGCATCATAACGTCCAGCAGGATGAGATCGGGGGCAAATGCCGGGGCGGCGGCGAGCGCCTCCTGCCCGGAGCCGCACACCAGAAGCTGGAAGCCGCCCACGGTCTCAAGGGCGATGCGGGCCACCGCCCGGATATCGGGCTCGTCCTCCACGTACAGAATCCGCTGCAAGGGTTCGTCATCTGCCATCGGTGTCTCCCGTCATTGGGCCTTGCCAGTAAGCGCCCGGATGGCTTCCAGAAGTTCCGGGTTCGACACATGGGATTTCACCAAGGCCGCGGCCACGCGGCCGGAATCTGCGGCGGACAGCTCGCTACCCGAGAACACCAACACTTGTGGCGGGGGTGCCTGCTGGTCGATGAGGGGCAACAGATCCCAGCCGGAACGATCCGGCAGCTCGACATCCAGGATGACGAGGTCATAGCGCCGGGTCGATAGCAGCTCCGCGGCTTCACGGAAACTGGCGGCGCCCTCGAACTCGGCCACCTCCGCGCACAGGGATGCCACCACGTGGCGGAGGTCGGGGTCGTCCTCCACGTGGAGCACGCGGCTCCTGCCGTCCGTGACGGCGTGGGTTCCGCGGCGCATGGCGTTGAGCAGTCGGTCCGGGTCGATCGGCTTGGGAATCCAGTCCACCACGCCCAGCCCATCGCCCTCGTCGGCCCGGGGGGTCGCCCGCAGGTTCGCCGACACGACCACGATGGGCAGTTCCCGAGTAGCGGGATCGGCGCGCAGCTCACGCAGCAAAGCCCTGCCGTCAAGGTCGGGCAGGCGAATATCCAGGGTCATAGCGACAAAGCTGTGTTCGGCGAGCAGCCGCCGGGCGGACGCTGCGTCGTAGGCGGGCACGGCATTGTAGCCGGCATTGCCGAGCATCATGCAAAGCAGGGTGGCAACGTCGCGGTCGTCCTCGCATACCAGCACTCTGGGTCGAAGGGCGGCGGCGGTGGGAAACACAGGGGCGGCGACGGGCTCCGGTTCGACCCACTCGGGCAGATCGAAATAGAAAGTGGTGCCCTGCCCCTCGCCGGTGACGAAGCCAATGCTGCCGCCCATGGCTTCCACGATCGCCTTGGTGATGGATAGTCCAAGGCCGGTACCTCCCTTCTTGCGGGAGTCGGAGGCGTCGGCCTGGGAGAATTTCTCGAACACCTTGTCGCGGAACGATTCCGGTATGCCCGGCCCGCGATCGCTGACGGCGAGGCGGATCATGTCGCCTTCGCGGCCGAGCCGCAGCTCCACGGTGGCGCCGTGGGGGGAGAACTTGGCGGCGTTGGCCATCAGGTTGGTCATGACCTGCATCATGCCATCGGCATCCACCCGAGCCTTGGCGCCGGGCAACTGCGCTGCGATCGCAAAAGACACGCCGAACTGCTCGGCATAGGCACGGTTGGCCGCGACTGCCTGCTCCACCAACGGTTGCAGCTCCCGCGGCAGCAGTTCGAACTGCATGCGGCCGGATTCGATTTTTTCGATGTCGAGGATGTCGTTGATGAGGCGAACCAGCCGTTCGCTGTTCTTGCGGGCGATGTCCACCAGCGTTCTTACCTCGGCGGAAAGCGCGCCGCTCGCGCCGCCTGCCAGCAGGCCCAGGGATCCCATGATGGAGGTCAAGGGGGTGCGCAGCTCGTGGCTCACAGTGGAGACGAATTCGTTCTTCATCCGCTCCACATTTTTGCGCTCGCTGATGTCTTCAAGAGTGCCGACGTAGCCGAGAAGCTGCCCGCCGCTCATCATGGGCGCGGCCTTGCAACTCACCCACGTGGCCGATCCGTCGGCGCGCAGAAAGCGGCATTCGGCGTCGAAGATGCGGTCGTGCCCCAAGGCGTCCCGCCACCGGGCTAGCACGCGATCACGATCATCGGGATGGATGCCCGCGCTCCAGGCCGATCCCAGCACGGCTTGAGCGGAATACCCGGTAATTTTTTCGTACGCCGGGTTCAGGTGCAGGCAGCGCTGTTGCGCATCCGTGACGAACGTGCCCAAGGGCGAGGCTTCGTCCATGGCGGCAGCGCGCGAGACGCTCGCCATCAGGTCTTCCTCGACCCGTTTGCGCTCTGCGACTTCGGCGGCCAATCTCCTGGCATGCTGGCGCTGCTTGCCGAATATCACGCCCACGCATGCCAAGGCCAGTGCCGCGACGAGAGTCATCCAGCCGAACGCCTCCCGCAAGCCCGATCGCGCCACTCCCACGGTGGGGTTAAAGGAACGGGTAAATTCCAGCACGCCTCGCACGTCGCCTACCTTCCAGTCGGTCTTTGGGCTCGTCGCAAGGGTGTTATGACAGGAAATGCATGGGGCGCGCATCAGGTCAGCCACCGCGTAGCGAAGTACTGGCTGCCCCTGCAATAGCTCCATGCGATAAAACGGCTGCTTGGGATTGCTTTTGAGAGCGTTAAGGGCGTCGCGTTCGAAGGCGTCATGGGGGCCGCCATCCTTGCGCCAAGGGAAGGGGTATTCGCTATAGAGCCGTATGCTCAGGCCTGAACCGCGCGCGCTCATGCGCCGGCCCAGCTCCATGGTCAGGCTGGCCGGCAGCGGGATCGTTTTGTCCTTTCCCTCGTAGTCGTGGGTCACAGCGATGCCGTGCCCACGCACTTTCTCCACCACCTCCGCGGTATAGACCGTGCGCAGCTCCTCCAGGGTTTCGGCCTGCAGGCGCGTCCCTTGCACCGCCATTGCGGCGACCAACTGATTCTGCAGTTGATTCAAATGCCAAAACGCCACCGCCGTCGTCGCGACGACGAGCAAGGCCAGCACCAACACGGTGTGGTCGAACAACAGCCGGCGAACGATGTTCTGCCAAGCGGCCGAATCGGGGCGGCGATCGTTCAAATCGAACCCTTTATTTTTTTAGAGCCGGCGAAGCGCCTAGGTGGACAACAGGTTTCTTGAACTATAGAAGGTCTATCGCCGATTTCCAGGCGAAGTCTTCTTCAGGAGGCCAAGAGGACTAACACTTCGCGGTGCAATGCCGTCCGAATAATGTAACACGGGGGCTTAAGAATACATACTTAGCTGCCGTCCATAGAAATCTAAACTAATGAATTTGGTTACGCTCCCGCTTCTTTGCTCCGCATGCGAACCCATTTCGAGAACCGTTGTACCCCCTTTTCGAACGCGATCTCGGTCATGATGTTCAGGCCTATTTCAACAGCCTGTCAGATGCTCTGCTCGCACGGAAGATCGGGCCCAGGCCCACAGTATTTACGCATGAAGCCACTTCGATTGTCCCTGCTTCCGTGTATTGCGGCGCCAGCTAGGCAAGCATCCGTGTAGGGTGTTTGTGTTTAGAGACAAACTTATCGCGGCTGCTAGTACTCGAGCATGGCGTGAGGCTCTCAAGAAGGCCGGCATCGAAGATTTTCGCCGGCACGACTTGAGGCACACCTGGGCATCCTGGCTCGCGCAATCCGGTGTACCGATGGGCGTTATTCAGGAAATGGGGGCTTGGGAAAGTCCCGAAATGGTGAAGCGGTATGCACACCGCTCCCCTGCGGTGTTGGCCGATCACGCCAAGGTGATAGACACAAAAATGGCACAGCCCGACGTATGTGGCGGCGAGACTGTGCCAAAACCTTGAAACTTGGTGGGCCGTGCAAGATTCGAACTTGCGACCGTTGGATTAAGAGTCCACTGCTCTACCAGCTGAGCTAACAGCCCGTTTTTCGAAGGGGCGAATTCTAGCAAAAAATCGTACGGTAAGGCCGGGAATCCTCGTATCGCCACTCTCTCGTCCGGCATCAGGTGCCGGGCCGGCCCAGGTTAAGTCTCACAACGGCGACAGCCGGCGCCCTGTCCGGGAACGGTTCCTGCATAGTAGTCTGATAGCATCTATGCACCGGCCTGCGGGAGAATTTGCAGGTCGTTTGCCGTCACCTGGCGGCAGTCGCATACAATTTGCGTCACACGCGCCGCCCGAGCGGCCCGCTAGACGTAAGGAGCAGGATTTGAAAACCGATTTCAAGGCGGCATCGGTATTGGAGCGTCTGGGCCAATCCTTATCCGACGCGGATCTCGACTACCAGGCTGGCGAGGGCATCCATGAATTCATCGTGCGTCTCGGCGGCATGCGCCATGTCGTCGATTTCTCCGACGACCTCATGGAGAAAAAAAACGAGAAAGACTTGAGCGTCGTCATCCTCGGTATCGTCGAGCGCGCCTCGACCCAGTCCCTGCCGGTCCACTTCATGGTGCGCAACGACAATTTCGAAAAAGTCATGCAGGCGCTGAAGCACTGAGGCGTTTCGTGACGATTCCACAAAACAACAAGGCCGGCGATCGCCGGCCTTGTTGTTCTGCAACGTAGAAGGTTCCGAGAAGTCATCTTCGAGGCAATGGTCATCGCCATCGTGTTGGCGGCGACATCAATCACCTGCTCGAAAGAGAAAAGGGGCTAGCCGACGGCTAACCCCTTGTCCGATTGGTAGGCGGTGCGAGACTTGAACTCGCGACCAACGGATTAAAAGTCCGCTGCTCTACCAACTGAGCTAACCGCCCAAAAAAAGAGGCGCATTCTACCGGCCCGTCCGTTGGCGCGTCAAACCACAACCATGTAACGCGGCGCTGTCGACCGATCTCGCTAGCCTGCTTTCAGCATGCGCCGATACTGTATTTTCATGGTCAGTGCGGCACCCGCGACCATGGAAAAGAACACCAGAATCGAGCCCAGCGCGAGCGTCGAGACACCGGTGATGCCCTGGCCGATGGTGCAGCCCATTGCGGTGACACCGCCGAATCCCATCAAAACACCGCCGATCACGTGATTGCGGGTATCGGCAGCCGAAGCAAAACTTTCCCAGTGGAAGCGCCGCTTGACGATGGCGTAAGCGAACGAGCCGGCCAGCGTCCCGAACACCACCGCCACCCCAAAAGTCAGGCGTGCGGACTTGTCGGTCCAGAATTGCAGCCACTCGAGCGTGTTGGCGGCGGGCCCGATAAAAGTGAACGACTCGGGACGCGCGGTCCGGGTGCCCAGGTAGGCCTCCTGCAGCGTTTCCGGATCTTCGGCGATGAAGCCGAGGTGGCCGGTCACGTACCAGCCGCCGACGATGGTGAGACCGATGACGACGCCGGCAAACAAGCGCTCGTGGTCGGCGCGGAAATCGCGATCCTTCAGGACGAATGCCAGCAAAGCCAGCGCAATGCCCGCGGCGATCCACGGCTGTACGCTGCGCTTGCCGATGCCGAGCGACGCGGCGACGAGCCACGACAGATCCTGTCCCTGATCGAACTGGACGGCGAGCGCGCCCAGCACTTCGGTGCGCACTGGCGAGAGCAGGCCGCGCAGCGTCATTTCCGCCGCCAGAGCGAGGAACAACAGGGCGACCAGCGATTTGAGATTGCCGCCACCGAGCCTGATGAGGCTGCGGCTACCGCAGCCGGACGCCAGGGTCATGCCGACTCCGAACAGCAGGCCGCCGACGATATAGGCGAGCCAGGGCCAGCGCGGGGCCGGATACGCGGATCGCGAAAGGTCGACCAGGCCCGCGAGGTCCAGTGCGTTGGCTCCGGCAATCGCCACCGCAATGGCCAGCAGCCACATGCGCATGCGAGTCCAGTCGCCCATGTTGACGACGTCGGACACCGCGCCCATGGTGCAGAAGTCGGTCTTGTTAGCGATGGCTCCAAACACCAGCGCCAATGCAAATCCCGAAACGACGACGAGGGCGGCGAGCTGTGCGGGAGTTTCCATCAGCACTCAGGCGTGTCGCAGGTAACGCGTCGGGTCGCTGATGCCGGCTGCGGCAAAGCCGGCGCGGCGGATGCGGCAGGCATCGCAGACACCGCAGGCGCTGCCTGTGTCGTCTGCCTGATAGCAGGACACCGTAAGACTGAAATCGACGCCTGCATCGATGCCGGCAAGAACAATCCGCGCCTTCGTCATGCGCACCAGCGGCGCATGGATCGCCAGCGCGTTGCCTTCCACGGCGGCACGGGTCGCGAGATTCGCCATCGCTTGGTAGGCCTGCAGGTATGCGGGCCGGCAATCGGGGTAGCCGGAATAATCGACCGCATTGGCGCCGATGAACAAGGCATGGGCGTCCAGCACTTCCGCCCAGGCCAGCGCCAGCGACAGAAAAATGGTGTTGCGCGCGGGAACATAGGTGATGGGAATGCCTTTCGCGGCGCCGTCGGTCGGCACGTCGAGCGAAAAATCGGTGAGCGCAGAACCGCCAAACGTCTGCAGGTTGAGCGCGATCACGCGGTGCTGCCGCGCACCGAGCGCATCGGCGACGCGCTTCGCTGCCGCCAGTTCGGCCTGATGGCGCTGTCCGTAGTTCACCGACAACGCATGACATTCGAAACCATCGCGGCGCGCGAGTGCCAGCACGGTCGCGGAGTCCAGCCCGCGCGACAGCAGCACAACGGCCTTTTTCATGTTCTGCTTCGCAGCCCTCTCGACTTGTGCGCAGGACGCTATTTGAGTTTCGCCAGCCGGCCTTTGGCCTTCTCGGCGGACTCGCTGGCAGGATACTTGGCAATGAGCTCTTCGAAGGTTTTCCGCGCAGCGGGGTTGTCGCCGAGGCTGTTTTCCGCCGTTCCGATGATCAGCAAGGCATCGGGCGCCTTGGCACTTTCCGGATACATCCCAAGCAGCCGCCGCTCCGCCTCGATCGCTTCGCGATACTGGCGCAGGTGGGAATAGGACTCACCGATCCAGTACTGCGCATTCGGCGCCAGCGGATGCTTCGGATAACTCTTCATGAAACTGTCAAAGCCGCGAATCGCGCTCGGATAGTCGCTCAAGCGGTAGTTGCTGTAAGCGTTGTCGTAAGCGCGCTGGATTGCAGCTTGATCGGTGGCGGAAAGCGATGCCGGCGGCAGCGAACTTGACGGCCCCGGTGCGGCGGCCGCGCTCGAAATGGCGGATGTCGAGGAGGACTGCGCGGCAGCGGGCGTCGGTGCCGGCGGCGGCGCAACGGCGGGCGGCGGCGGATTGACCGGCGGTGTTGCGGTCGTGGACGCTACCGGTTGCGGAATGGTTGCCGGGGTCGCCGATCCCTGTTCCAGCTTGCGGATACGCTCTTCGAGCACGGCGATGGTGTCCTGATCTTTCTTGCTGGCGCTACCCTGCTCGATGCGGCGCAATCTGGTATCGAGATCGACATACATGTCGCGCTGGCGCTTCTGCGCATTGCTGACATCGTTAGCCAGCACTTCCATCTGCCCGCGCAGCCGGTTCAACTCGCCATTGAGCGCTTCCACCTGGTTCAGCAGTTGCACCACGCCGCGGTTGCTGGGACTGGGTTCAGCCTGCGCCAGTTTCTGGCCGTTCACAGATTGTTCTTCCCTGATGGTTTGCACCTGCGCGAGCATCACGGAAAAACCGTCCTGCAATTGCTGGTGGTTCGCACGCAACTGCCGGTAGTTTTCAGCAAGATTGACCTGTTCTTCGCGCAACCCCATGAACCGGGTATTGATCTCCTTCTGCACGTCGTAAAGTCCGTCATAACGGGTCTGCAACCGATCGCCCTGGGACTGCATCGCGATACGCCAGGTGTCGAGCGTGCCCACCTGGCTCTGCAGTTGCGCGAGCTGGGTCTGCTGGCGCGAGACCTGCAGCCGCACTTCCGCATCCCCCGCCGCCGACACATCGAAGCAGGGCAACAACAATGCAACGAGGGGCAGCCATCGCTGCCCCCGCTTGATTTGTGCAAACCGGAAATCAGGGCTGGACGAAGATCGGATCACCATGGCTTTTCCCCAGACAGACCAGAGAAGTAAAAAGCGCGCCGCAATTGCGGCGCGCCGTTGAAACCGGGGCGAACAGACATTACTGCGGTTCGTTCGGATAGACGATGTCGGCGCGTCGGTTCTTGGCCCAGCTTTCCTCATCCTGACCGAAGGCCACCGGCTTCTCCGCACCGAAGCTGACGGTCTCGATCTGCTTCTCGCCGACGCCGAGCAACACCATCGCGCGCCTGACGCTGTCCGCGCGGCGCTGGCCCAGCGCCAGGTTGTATTCGCGGCTGCCGCGATCGTCACAGTTGCCCTGCACGGCGATCTTGAGGTCGGTGTGGTCCATCAGGAATTTCGAATGCGCTTCGATCACCGGCACGTACTCTTCCTTGATGTCGTAACGGTTGTACTCGTAATAAACGCTGCGCTTCGCAAGCGGGCTGCCGGGTTCCTTGAGCTGAGCCCAGGCATCGCCCTTGAGCTGCGACCCACCGACGCCGGTGCCGGGCAGCGGTTTGACGATCGCCTGTTCGCCCTGGGCCTGCTGACGGCGTTGCTGCTCGTCGAGCTGGCGCTTGAGTTCTTCCTGCTCCTTCGCGATCTTGGCCTGCTTGTCGGCGTCCTGCGCCTTCGCGGCCTCCTGGCGCTGCGCCTGCTGCTGGTCGAAAAGATCGCGCTGTTCGATATCGGCGCTCTTCTGTCCCTGGCTCGCGCAGGCCGCGAGCAAGAAAGTCAGGGACGCGGCAAATAATATTTTTCTCATCACTACTCCTTTCGGCGATTGTTCGGAAGCGGTCCCCACGAAGGCTCGCGAATGTCGCCAGACTGCGCGGTAATTCTTTGCTTGATCCGCCCATCGCTCGACACGGCGGCTAATATACCACGCCCCTTTACCTCGGAAGCGTAGAGGATCATCTTGCCGTTCGGCGCGTACGTCGGCGATTGATCGAGGCCACCGGCGGTCAGGATCTGCATCTGGCGCGATGCGATTTCCTGCACCGCGACATTGAAGTGACCTTCGTTGCGATGGATGAAGATGAAAGATTTTCCGTCCGGGCTGTAACGCGGCGTGACGTTGTAACTGCCTTCATAAGTCAGGCGTTCCGCCTCGCCCTGTCCGTCGGCGCGCATGCGGTAGATCTGCGGACTGCCGGCGCGGTCGGATGTAAACAGAATGGTCTTGCCGTCGGGTGAAAAACTCGGTTCGGTGTCGATCGACTGGTTGCTGGTCAGGCGATTCAGTCCTGAACCGTCGGCACCGATTACGTAAAGATTGGAAGTACCGTCCTTGGTCAGCACGATTGCCAGCCGCTTGCCGTCCGGCGTCCATGACGGCGCGGAGTTGGAACCTTCGAAGTTGGCCAGTACCGTGCGCGTTCCGTCCAGCAGGTTGTGCACGAACACGATCGGCTTGCGCCGCTCGAAGGACACATAGGCGATGCGCGCGCCGTCCGGCGACCACTGCGGCGAGATGATCGGCTCCCGGTGCGCCAGGATGAAATCGGAGTTGAAGCCGTCCGCGTCGGCCACCTGCAGCTCGAAGCGGTTCTCGCTCTTGGTCACGTAGCATATTTTGGTGGCGAACACGCCGGCGTCGCCGGTCAGCTTCTCGTAGATCAGGTCAGCGATCTTGTGTGCGGTCATGCGCAGCTGCGGCACGGTGATGGTGTAGGAGAAGCCGAGCACCTGCGACTGCTTGCCAATGTCCATCAGACGGAAGCGCACCTCGGCGTGCCCGTCGCTTTTTTCCGAGATGCTGCCGATCACCATCGTCTCGGTGCCTTCGTTTTTCCAGTAGCGATAGTTGATCTCGGAAGGTTCAGCCGGCAGGGGCCGCACGCTGCCGATCGAGCCGAGTTTGAACAGGCCGCTTCTCTGCAGGTCGGCCGAAATGATCTGGCCCATGCGCTGTGCGAAGCGATCCTCGCCCGCGAACGGCAGGACGGTGATCGGGATCTGATTGGCGCCGCCACCAATGATTTCGATGGCGAGAGGCGCCGCTGCGGCGTGGGAACACAACAGGCACAACAGCAGAGCGGCGGCCGCGCCCCGGGCGAAAAAACGGCGCATTTGCATGGGAGATGGGTGCATGGGCAGGTTGAAGTATGGCATCGCTCAGTCTTTGGGTCGGAAAACCAGAGTGAGTTCCCGGAAGTTTTCCTGGAACAGATCAGTTTCAGTCGGTACTGGCAGCGGTTGCGCCGCCATGATGGCGCGTTCCACGGCCGCGTCATAGGCCGGATTGCCACTCGTTTTCCGCAGGGAGGCGCTCAACACTTCGCCTCCAGGCAGCAGCACGACCTCGAATCGGGCCTCGGGGTTTCCCTCCATGTTCGGGGGCACCACGACGCGGTTCTTGATCCTCGCCTGAATGCGCGCCTTCCAGTCGTCGATGAGCTTCTGCTGCGCGGCGCGCGCCGCCGCTTCCGCACGGCGCTTGGTCTCCTCGACTTCGCGCTGCTTGCGCGCGGCATCCTGCTGCTGGCGCTCGCGTTCCACGGCGGCAGCGCGCTGCTTGCGCTCTTCTTCACGTTTCGCTTCGTCGACGCGGCGCTGCTCCTCCACGCGCTTTTGTTCCTCGGCGCGGCGCGCCTCCTCTTCCCGGCTCAACTTTTCCTGCTCCGCGCGCTTCAGTTCCGCTTCCTCGCGACGCTGTTCCTCCGCGGCCTTGCGCTGCTCTTCCTCCAGTTTGTGCTTTTCGAGTTCCGCTTTCTTTTGCTCCTCGCGCCGCTCGGCCTCTTCTTCCTTCTGCTTGCGCAGTTTCTCCTTGAGCTCGATATCCGCGGCCGACGGCTTGGGCGTTTCCACCTTGGGTGCCGGCGGTGGCGGCGGGACCGGTTCTTTCCTGACCTCGGGCACCGGCTTCGGCGCAGGCTTGGGCGGCTCCGGGGGCAGCGAAACCTTTTTCACCGGCTCGGGCAGGTCCTGCCACAGATCGACCACTATGGGGCTCGCGACTTTTTTCTGCCAGCTGATGCCGAACACGAGCAGGCCGAAAAACATCAGGTGCACCAGGACTGCAAGGGCACCCGAGGCGACGCGGCCGGGTTCGTCAACCGTGCGCAATCTCACCCCGGACGCGGCTTCGCCAGCAGCCCGATCCGCTTGACCTGATTCTGCTGCAACAGGTCCATGACCTGGATGACGGCTTCGTATTTAACATCCTTGTCCGCGGAAATGACAACGGGCTGATCGGGCTTCTTCGCCTGCTTGCTCCTGATCAGCTTGACCAGTTCGTCGCGATTGACCGGGCGCTCGGCGCCGGATACGTCGCGATCGATCAGCGAGAGGGCGCCGCCGGCGCGAATGGAGATTTCCATCGGCAGCGCCGGGGGTGCCGAACTCTTGCCGATGCTCGGAAGATCGATCACGCCGGGATTCATCAGCGGCGCCGTGACCATGAAGATCACCAGAAGAACCAGCATCACGTCGATATAAGGCACGACGTTGATCTGGTTCATCAGGCGCGGATGACGCCGGCGGTTCATGGCCACGTGGGGATCAGCCCGCGTTCACGGCAACATGCCCGGCCGTTTGTCCGGCCGCCGCCTGAGGCGGCGTGTTGGCCTGCCGCTGCAGGATGTTGGAGAATTCTTCCATGAAACTGTCGAAACGCGTCGACAGGCGTTCTATATGGCGCACGAAATGGTTGAAGGCGATCACCGCCGGAATCGCCGCGAACAACCCCATGGCCGTGGCGACCAGTGCTTCGGCGATGCCCGGCGCCACATGGGCAAGTGTGGCCTGGCCGACATTGGCCAGCCCGCGAAATGCATTCATGATGCCCCACACCGTACCGAACAAGCCGACGTAGGGACTGACCGAACCGACCGTCGCCAGAAACGAGAGGTGCGCCTCCAGGTGGTCGAGTTCGCGTTGATAAGTGGCGCGCATGGCCCGGCGCGTACCGTCCATGAGCACGCCGAGGCTGGTTCCGCTTTGTTTGCGCAGCTTCACGAACTCGCGGAATCCGGATTCGAAGATGCGTTCCATGCTGCCGGCGTTATGGCGTGCACTCGCCGCAGCCTGGTAGAGCGTGCCGAGGTCCGCGCCGCTCCAGAAGCTGCGCTCGAACTGGTCGGTTCGGCGCGTCGCATGGCGGACAACGAACATCTTGCGGAAGATGAACCACCACGAAATCATCGAAACCAGCAGCAGCAGCGCCAATACCAGCTGCACCAGCACGCTGGCGTTGCCGATCAGGCTGATCAGGGACAGGTCTTGGGATACGTTCATGGTCGTATGCAGTCGTTTAAACGCGGTTAAGATGCCGGTGGGGTTGGCCGGCCTGAGCTTTTTCCTTCGTTGTCGGTTTCGCATCCTCCGCCAATGACATGCGGATTTTTTCCGGAAACGGCACCGGTTTCAGATCATGGGCCCCGACGCAGGCAACATTGACGGCGGCACGCACCAGGGTCTCGCCGTCGCGCCTGACCTCCTGCGCAAACGTAAGCTGGGCGCGGCCCATTTTCTCCACCGCCGCGCTGACGCTCACCAGATCGTCGAGCAACGCCGGTTTCATGTAGGCGATCTCCAGCTGCCTGACGATGAATACGAGCCGAAATCGGCTGGCGAGTTCCCTCGTATCGAAACCTCTGCTGCGCATCCACTCCATGCGTGCGCGTTCGAGAAAATCCAGATAAGTCGCGTGGAACACCACACCGCCCGCATCGGTGTCCTGGTAATACACGCGCACCGGAATTGCGAATTCGATGTCAATTCTCCCGCCACAGCTCGGCGTTGCCCGAAAGCGAGGGCACGGCCAGACCGAAATGCCGGTAAGTCGATGCGGTTGCCATGCGGCCGCGCGGGGTGCGCTGCAGGTAGCCCTGCTGGATCAGGAAAGGCTCGAGCACATCCTCGATGGTGTCCCGCTCCTCGCCGATCGCCGCAGCCAGGTTGTCGATGCCGACCGGACCGCCGCCGAATTTTTCGACGACGGCGAGCAGCAGCTTGCGGTCCATCACGTCCAGTCCGATCCGGTCCACATCCAGCATTTTCAGGGCCGCATCCGCAATTTCCCGGTCGACCCGGCCCTGCGCCCTCACCTCCGCGTAGTCGCGCACGCGGCGCAGCAACCGGTTCGAAATGCGCGGTGTGCCGCGCGAACGCGAAGCGATCTCGATCGCGCCTTCCAGCGAGGTCTCCACATTCATCAGGCGCGCCGAGCGCTGGACGATGCGCGTGAGCTCGGCGGATGAATAGAATTCGAGGCGTGAAACGATGCCGAAGCGGTCGCGCAGCGGGTTGGTCAGCATGCCGGCGCGGGTTGTGGCGCCGATCAGCGTGAAGGGCGGCAGATCGAGTTTGACCGAACGCGCGGCCGGGCCCTCCCCGATCATGATGTCGAGCTGGAAATCTTCCAGGGCGGGGTAGAGGATTTCCTCGACGACCGGCGACAGCCGGTGGATCTCGTCGATGAACAGCACGTCTTTGGGTTCGAGGTTGGTCAGCAGCGCCGCGAGATCGCCCGGCCTCTCCAGCACCGGCCCCGAGGTCTGCCGCAGATTCACGCCCATTTCCCGGGCGATGATGTGCGCCAGCGTGGTCTTGCCCAATCCGGGCGGACCGAACAGCAGCACGTGGTCGAGCGCTTCGCTGCGATTCCTGGCGGCCTCGATGAAGATCTGGAGCTGGCCGCGGATCTTTTCCTGGCCGATGTATTCGTCGAGCTGTTTGGGACGCAGAGCCCTCTCGAGCGCTTCCTCCTGCGTCGACTGCGGGGCGGGCGTGATCAGGCGGTCGGTTTCGATCATCCTTCGTAGCCGCTGCGAAGATGCGCTTCGGGCATCAACCGTGGCCGCTCTTGAACTCCTGCAACAGGGGCCGGACCTGATCGGCACGGGCATCCACCTCTTTCGGCAGCGCAACGGCGATCTCGTCGATGCGGCGGCTGATGATGCCGGTCAGTTTCAGGATTGCGGTCACGAAATATTTCTTGCCCAACGCCGAATAAGCAAAGCGCTGCCCCTCGGCATTGGTTGCATCTTGGATGGAGAAACGCATGTCGTCGTCCTCCTGGTTCCAGATGTGCTGCATGCGGCTGCGCTCTTCCTGGACGCCGGGGATGTCCTTGAGCTTGCCGGAGAAAGAAAGCGTCGTGATCACGTGCGTCGACACCGTGTGGTCAACGATCTTCGCCTGTTTGCGGCCGACGCCGGAATGGAAATGTGAGAGCAGGACGTCCAGCTCCTCGGCGGAGAATTCGCGCGAGTCAAGGTCCTGCCATTGCGGTCTCAGCCAGTCGAGGTTGGTGAAATCGTCCGCGACCTTCGCCATGATCGGCTGCAGGAGGATTTCCTCGGCGCGCTGCCACTGGGGATTGCGCAGATTCCAGTCGGGCCCGAGTTTCTCTTCCCTGCCCAGGCGGGTGAGCAGGCTGCGAATGGCGACCAGGCTTTCCTGCTTGAGGTAGTAGTTGCCTATCGATACCGACGTGGTCAGGTCGTGCAGATCGATGAGTTCCGCAATCTGCTGCTTCTTGTCGGCGTTTTCGTCGGCGGCGGCGCCCGCCGCGCACATCAGCACAGCCAAAGCCACCGCGACAACACGTGCTGCAACGATCATCTGTGCACATCCCCCCGGGGTTCGATCATTCAGACGAAGTGCGCCTGAAATTTTGCCTCGGATTATAGCCCAGCGCCCCGGGAAATCATCGTCCCGCGAATGGGTATATTTGTCGTTGTCGGGCGACATGGCAACTGCTTCGCCACGCGGTCGCGTCGATCATGCCTTCGAGAGCAGTTTGAGCGCATGCCGGATCGCGTCCTGTACCGGCGTTTCCGGCGCGATTTTCTCGAGCGCATGCATCGCTTCCTTGTCGCTGTAGCCGAGCGCAAGCAATGCGTTCATCGCGTCGCTCCTGACCCCGGCATCCCCGCCGGCAACCGCCGTGCCGATGCCCGCGTTTAGCTTGTCGCGCAGTTCCAGCAACAGCCGTTCCGCGGTCTTCTTGCCGATGCCGGGAATTTTGATGAGCCGCGCGCCATCGTGCGCCGAGACCGCCTGATAAAGCTCGGACACCGACATTCCGGACAGTACCGAGAGCGCGGTGCGCGCCCCGACGCCGCTGATCTTCAGCAACTGACGGAACACCCGGCGTTCCTGGTCGGTGGCAAAGCCGAACAGCAGATGCGCGTCCTCCCGGACGATGAGGTGCGTTTGCAAGGTGATGGGCAAGCCGGTGGCGGGCAACTGGAAAAAGGTGCTCATCGGCACGTTGACCTCGTAACCCACGCCATGAACCTCTACCACGATCGTGGGAGGGCGCTTCTCGATCAGTTGCCCAGTCAGCCTCCCGATCACACCAGCCTCCCACGTTTCATCCTGAATCCCCGCGTTTCGAGCTTCCCCAGACCGAGTCCGCCATGCGCATGACAGATGGCACAAGCCAGCGCATCAGCCGCGTCGGCGCTCGGATCGCCCGGGAGCCTGAGCAGCCGGCGCACCATCTCCTGCACCTGTTCCTTGCGCGCGTGACCATTGCCCACCACCGACTGTTTGACCTGCAGCGCGGTATATTCCGACACCGGCAAGGCGCTGATCACCGCCGCGCAGATGGCCGCGCCGCGCGCCTGGCCGAGCATGAGCGTGGATTGGGGATTGACGTTGACGAACACTTTCTCGACGGCGACCTGCTGCGGCTTGATCTCCGCAATGACCTGCGAAAGACCTTCCAGAATGGTGCGGATACGCTCCGGCAGCTCGCCCTTTTCGGAAGTACGGATGCGGCCGCTGGTGATGTAGGTCAGCTTCTGGCCGCATATTTCCAGCACGCCAAAACCCGTCACTCTCAATCCCGGATCGATTCCCAGAATTCTGATGACGGGTAAGAGCTGGGGGGCGGGGCGTGAGGCGGGGACGGCCATGCTTTCTCTCAGCACGGGCCAACACCGGAGAGAACAGCCGATTCCCGAATCGCGGTGATCCGCCCGCCGCTTACCGTCGCCCGTCGCCGCCCGTCCGTCATCCCTCGCCGTCCATTACCGCACTGGTATGGACCTCCTGAACGTCGTCGAGGGCTTCCAGCGCATCCATCAGTTTTTGCATTTTTGCGGCATCCTCGCCGGTGAGCGCGATTTCCGTCGTCGGCTTCATGGTTACTTCCGCGAGTTCGGCTTTGAGGCCCGACTTCTCGAGTTTATCCTTGACCGCGAGAAAGTCGTTCGGCGTGGTGATGACTTCGATGCTGCCGTCGTCGTTGGCGATTACATCCTCGGCGCCGGCTTCCAGCGCCGCTTCCATGACTTTCTCTTCGCTCGTGCCCGGCGCGAACAGGAGTTGGCCGCAATGCCGGAACAGGAAAGCGACCGAACCTTCGGCGCCGAGATTGCCGCCGTGCTTGGCGAAGGCATGGCGCACGTCGGCAACCGTGCGCACGCGATTGTCCGTCATGCAGTGTACGATAACCGCAGCCCCGCCGATGCCGTAACCCTCGTATCGGATTTCCTCATAGCTCACACCCTCCAGCTCGCCGCTGCCACGCTTGGTGGCGCGCTCGACGGTGTCCTTGGGCATGTTGTTCGCGTAAGCCTTGTCCACCGCGAGGCGCAAACGCGGGTTGGCCGTGATGTCGGAACCGCCGAGCCGTGAAGCAACCGTGATTTCCTTGATCAGTCGGGTAAAGATCTTGCCCCGCTTGGTGTCTTGGCGTCCCTTGCGGTGCTGGATGTTTGCCCATTTGCTGTGACCTGCCATACCTTCCTCTGCGATTTGCAGCACACCCCGCACGATCTCCTTCGACCGATGTAGGCGGCTGATATAATTATTAAAAAATCTTACCACACGGTCCGCTTCCGGCGCTGCCCAAACATCCCATGACACAACCTCTGCCGATCGCCAAGTCATCGCACGAGCATCGATTGGCAAAAACATGGGGAATGCAGTTAACCGACAAATCGGCAATCAACATAGTCCGCGACGTGCTCGGCTCTATCCTCGGCGGCAGACGCTGATTCCGTTCCGCGATTCCTGATGTCCAAACCCGCCGCGGGCGCGGCCGCCCGCGCTTCCTTCCTCGGTACCGCGTGCGTGTTTCTCGCAGCGATGGGGTTCTCGGCCAAGGCGATCGTGATCAAGCTCGCCTACGTGTACCCGGTGGACGCCACCACTCTGCTGACCTTGCGCATGCTGTTTTCGGCGCCGTTTTTCGTGCTGATGGCGCTGTGGTCCGGGCGCGAATCGGTGGCGCTACCGCTCACGCGCCGACAATGGATCTCGATCCTGGTGCTCGGCTTCATCGGCTACTACCTGGCGAGCTATCTCGACTTCCTCGGACTGCAGTACGTCACCGCCGGGCTGGAACGGCTGATCCTGTTTTTGTACCCAACCATCGTGGTACTGCTGTCGGCGTGGTGGCTGAAGAAGCCGATCCGGCTCCACCATATCATCGCGCTGGCACTGTCCTACGGCGGTATCGCGCTGGTATTCACCGAAAACCTGGGTTTCGGCACGCATGCGCATGAAATCGCAATCGGCGGCGCACTGGTTTTCGCGAGTGGCGTGGTGTATTCGTTCTACCTGATCGGTGCCGGAGAAACCGTTGGAAAGATCGGTGCGATGCGCTTTACCGCCTATGCGATGCTGGTCGCTTGCGTGGTGTGCGTGTTCCAGTTCCTGCTCACGCACCAGATGCAGGCGCTGAAACTACCGGCGCAGGTCTATCTGTTGACGTTGACGATGGCGATCGTTTCCACGGTGATCCCTGCCTGGCTGATGTCGGAGGGGATCCGCCTGACCGATGCCAATCACGCTGCGATGGTCGGATCGATCGGACCGGTGGCGACAATCTTCCTCGGTTACTGGTTCCTGGACGAGCCCATCACGCTGGTGCAGATGCTCGGCGCAGCGCTGGTGCTGGCCGGGGTGACCCTGGTCAGCGTCAAACGCTAACCCACTGGCACGCTGGCGGATGCGCGCATCCCCGTTTTCCCCGTATGACGTTCGCGCAACGCATGCGGTTTGAACAAAACCTTCGCAAGGGCAATCTAAGCTAGAGACGACAGGCCCTTTATCTCCCTTACCTGGAGGTGCCCCCATGAACGACCCCAGGATGTCTCCACAGCATCTCGCCAAGACCGTCCAGATTGTCGGCGTCGCCTGCGGTCACGGCGCCAGGAACCGCGGCTGCGAAGCGGGCGCGGACGTGCTGTATGCCGCGAATCTCGTCGAACGTCTGCAGTCGCGCGGTCATGCGGTCTTCTGGTGCGACACCATCCGGCCGGATCCGACCGCCGATGCCAATCTCGACGTGGTGGCACAGGTATGCGAGCAACTGGCGCAGCGCGTCGAGGCGATCGTCGCACGCGGCGATTTTCCGCTGATCCTCGGCGGCGACCACTCGTGCGCCGTCGGCACCTGGAAAGGCGTGGCCGCGGCGCGCCGGACCAAAGGCCCGATCGGCCTGATCTGGATCGATGCCCACATGGATGCACACACACCGCAAACTTCGCCGACCGGCGCGCTGCACGGCATGCCGCTTGCCTGCCTGCTCGGTCGCGGCGAGGAGGCGCTGGTCGCCATCGGCAAAGGCGTCCGAGTCGAACCAAGGCATGTGTGCCTGATCGGCGTGCGCAGTTATGAACGCGGCGAAGCCGACTTGCTTGCGCACCTTGGCGTGCAAACCTTTTTCATGGAGGAAGTCCAGCGTCGCGGGCTGGAAGCGGTGATACGCGATGCGCTGGACGTCGTTCAAGACGGCACTGCGGGTTTCGGCGTGACCATTGACCTCGACGTGCTCGATCCGGGCGAAGTACCCGGCGTGGGCAGCCCGGCGCCGGGGGGGATTGCCGTCGCGGCGTTGCGATCCGGGCTGATCCAACTCGCGCGTCATCCGGCTCTGCTGGCGGCGGAGATCGCGGAGTACAACCCGCGACGGGACCGGCACGCTGCCACCGGGGGTATCGTCGCCGATCTGGTCGAGGCACTGCTGGCCGGACGGCTGCCAGCGGCGCCTTCTATGCCGGACATCGAGCACCGCTACGGCGCCCACCACTACGACCCGTTGCCGGTAGTGCTGGTCAGGGGCGAAGGCGTGCACCTGTGGGACGAGCACGGCCGCCGCTACATCGACATGATGAGCGCGTACTCGGCGGTGAGTCACGGCCATTGCCACCCGCGACTTGTGCGTGCGCTTACGGAACAAGCGCGCATGCTTGCCGTCACCTCGCGCGCCTTCCACAATCAACACCTGCCGTTATTCCTGAAGCGGCTGTGCGAAGTGACCGGGCAGGACCTGGCGCTGCCCGCCAATACCGGGCTTGAGGCGGTGGAAGCAGCACTCAAGGCGGCGCGCAAATGGGGCCACAAAGTCAAATGCATCCCCGAGGACAAAGCGGAAATCATCGCCTGCGAGGACAATTTCCACGGCCGCTCGATCGCCATTCTGGCGATGTCTTCCGAGCACCAGTATCGGGACGGCTTCGGCCCTTTCCCGCCGGGCTTCAAGCGTATTCCCTACGGCGACGCAGCGGCGCTCGCGCGCGCCATCACGCCGCACACCGCAGCGTTTCTGGTGGAACCCATCCAAGGCGAAGGCGGAATCATCGTGCCGCCGCCAAGCTACCTGTCTCGCTGCGCCGAGATCTGCCGCCAGCACAACGTCCTGCTGATCTGCGACGAAGTGCAAACCGGCCTCGGCCGTACCGGCCGGATGTTCGCCTGCGAACACGAAGGCGTGAAGCCCGACGGGATCATTCTCGGCAAGGCGCTGGGCGGCGGCTTGCTTGCGGTGTCGGCGTTCGTGGCGCGACGCGAGGTAATGGAAGTATTCGGCCCCGGCGACCACGGCAGCACTTTCGGCGGCAACCCGCTGGCAGCCGCGGTCGGCCTCGAGGCGTTAAATGTGCTGGTCGAAGAGCGACTACCGCAGCGTGCGGCCGAGTTCGGTGCGTATCTACTGGCGCAGTTGCGTATGATCGAAAGCCCCTTGATCCGGGATGTGCGCGGCAAAGGTCTGCTGATCGGGGTGGAAATCGACACATCGTGGGTCTCGGCCCGCGTGGTATGCGAACAGCTGCTCGAGAACGGCGTGCTCACCAAGGACACCCACGACACGGTGTTGCGCTTCGCGCCGCCGCTGGTAATCACCCGCGAACAGATCGACCAGGCAGTTACCGGCATCCGCGCCGCCTTCGTTCAGCTCGACGCGATAGCGCGGCATGCCGCGTGAAGCCTCGCCGCGCGGACACGACGAGGAGGCAACGATGGATTTCGTCAACGAACTGCAAATTGGCGCCCTGAATCCGTCTGCCTGCTGCCGCGGCGAGTGGCTCAAGGGCGAACGGTCGTTCTCTTCGATCAATCCGGCCAGCGGCGCACCCATCGCCTCGGTCGGCGCCTGCTCTGCCGCAGATTACGACCGCGTGCTGGCAACGGCCGTGGATAGTTCCAAGACGTGGCGGACAGTGCCCGCACCCAAGCGCGGCGAACTGGTGCGGCGCATCGGCGACGAGCTGCGCCGTTACCAGGACGCGCTCGGCAGTTTGATCGCGCTCGAAACCGGAAAGATCAAGCAGGAAGGCGACGGCGAGGTGCAGGAGATGATCGACATCGCCGACTTCGCGGTGGGGCTGTCGCGCATGCTCTACGGCAACACCATGAATTCCGAGCGGCCGCACCACCGCCTGTACGAGCAATGGCATCCGCTCGGTGTGGTGGGTGTCATTACCGCCTTCAATTTTCCGGCTGCAGTGTGGGCGTGGAACGCGTTTATCGCCGCTGTGGCCGGCGACACCGTGGCGTGGAAGCCCTCGCCCAAGGCGCCGCTTACCGCGGTCGCGGTCCAGCACATCGTCAACCGGGTAATGCGGGAGGACGGGCACGAAGGCGTATTTTCGCTGTTCGTCAGCGAGGATCAGGCAACGGCAGAACGCTTCATTGCCGATCCGCGCGTGGCGCTGCTGTCGTTTACCGGCTCGAGCGCCGCCGGTCGTCACGTCGCCCGCGTGGTGGCACAGAGAATGGGCCGTTGCCTGCTCGAATGCTCGGGCAACAACGCGGTGATCGTGGACGAAACCGCCAATCTCGATCTGGCGCTGCGCGCCGTCGTGTTCGGCGCAGTCGGCACCGCCGGCCAGCGTTGCACCAGCACCCGTCGCCTGATCGTCCACGAATCGCGGTTCGAAGAGCTGGCCACGCGGCTTGTCCACGCCTACCGTCAGATAGTGGTCGGCGACCCGCTCGATCCGGGAACATTGATGGGCCCCCTGATCGACGCGGCGGCGCGCAGCCGCTTTCTCGCCGCGGTCGCTGAGCTCAGGGCGCTGGGCGCACAGATACTGTTCGGCGGCGAAGCGCTGCCCGGACCCGGCTACTTCGTGCAACCCACCGTGGCGACTGCGGAAAACCACTGGGATATCGTGCAACGCGAGACCTTCGCGCCGATTCTTTACCTGATCCGCTACCGCGACTTCGACCATGCGATCGCGCTCAACAACGCCGTGCCCCAAGGGCTGTCATCGGCACTATTCACCGAGAACCTGCGTCACGCCGAGCGATTTCTGTCGGCACTGGGCAGCGATTGTGGAATCGCCAACATCAACGTCGGCACTTCGGGGGCGGAGATCGGCGGCGCTTTCGGCGGAGAGAAGGAAACCGGAGGCGGGCGCGAAGCCGGTTCGGACGCCTGGAAAGCTTACATGCGACGCCAAACCAATACCATCAACTGGGGCCCCGACCTGCCGCTGGCCCAGGGGATCAGGTTCGATCCTGGTAGAAACTGAAACGGCGCGAATTCACACGTTGAAGCGGAAGCGCATCGCGTCGCCGTCCTTGACGACGTACTCTTTGCCTTCGGGGCGCAGCCGTTCAGAAGCGAAAAAGCAAAGACAGCGTCGCTGCGTCGACATTGAACAATTCGTCGCTGAACGGGTCCGGAAATTTGTAGTGTTCCCATTCTGCTCGTACCGTGAACGCAGGATTCAGGTTGTAATCGACGCCGGCGCCGAATTTCTCGCGAAATTTGCTTTCCGATTTGTTGTCGTTCGAGGTGATCAGTGTGATGGGCGAACCATTGAAGTTCGCACTCGTCCTGTCGTAGGCCACACCAAGGCGGCCAATAAGCGACCACTTCTCGGCAAAAGGAAGGATGCCCACGGCATCGATGAACGCAGCGGACATCTTGTAGTCCATGTTGAAGCCGCCGACCGAATTTAGGCCGCTGCGAAAATCCATGTCTACCTTGGATTTGCCCAGCGCCGCGTAACCGCCTTCGACCGCAAAATTGCGGTTGAAGCTGTAGCCGACGAGGAGTTTCGCTCCAGTGGAACTTTTGTCCTTGTCGATTACGCTGAAGGTGGCGCCGTTCGCCGCGGAAAGGGTGGCATTGATGCTGTCGATCGTCTGTCCCGGGATGCTTGCATTGGTACGGCCGATACCGACTCCGACGTACCAGGGAGAGGCCGGACCGCCTGCCTTGGCGGCGGGATCCTGCGCCGCCGCCCCTTGAACAGTCCCGGTGAGCGCCAGCGAAAGCATACCTGCTACAGCATATTTATTCACACGAGCCTCCTCTCGGTTTGAGTACACAAATGGCGCATTTGTACCCGAATGTCCACGACATGTAAATCGCAGAACGTCGAGGCGACGTTGCGATGGCGCTTCGACGGAAGATGGATGCGGGTCAAACGTTGAAGCGGAAGTGCGTCACGTCGCCATCCTTGACGACGTAATCCTTGCCTTCCAGCCGCATTTTCCCGGCTTCCTTGGCACCCTGTTCGCCCTTGTGCGCGATGTAGTCGTCGAAAGCAATGACCTCGGCGCGAATGAAGCCCTTCTCGAAATCGGTGTGGATCACACCGGCGGCCTGCGGAGCCGTATCGCCTTTATGGATGGTCCAGGCCCGAACTTCCTTCTCGCCGGCGGTGAAATAAGTCTGCAATGCCAGCAATTCGTAGCCAGCACGAATCAGGCGATTCAGCCCCGGTTCCTGCAGGCCCATGTCGCCGAGGAACACCCGCTTGTCCTCATCGGACAGGTCGGCGATCTCGGCTTCCATGCGTGCACAGAACGCCACCACCGGCGCGCCTTCTCTCGCGGCTTTTTGCCTTACCTGATTCAGCAGCGCGTTGTCGTCGCCGAATCCATGCTCGTCGACGTTGGCGGCGTACAGCGTCGGCTTAGCGGTAATCAGACAAAGCGGCTTGATGCTCGCCAGCTCTTCCCTGGAGAGGTCAAGCGCGCGGACCGGTTTGGCCTGATCGAGTTGCACCTGCACTTTGTCCAGCACCGCGACCAGCAGCTTCGCATCCTTGTCGCCGGACTGCGCCAGCTTGCGGTTACGCGCCAGCGTCTTGTCGACTGTGGCGAGGTCGGCCAGCGCCAGTTCGGTTTCGATGGTCTCGATGTCGGACAGCGGATCGACCTTGCCCGTTACATGCACGATGTTGTCGTCGGCGAAACAGCGCACGACATGAACGGTGGCGTCGGTCTCGCGGATGTTGGCCAGGAACTGATTGCCGAGACCCTCGCCCTTCGACGCACCGGCGACGAGTCCCGCGATATCCACGAACTCGACGATCGCCGCGATCACCTTCTGCGGTTTTGCGATAACCGCGAGTTGCGCCAGACGCGCATCCGGCACCTCGACGACGCCGACGTTGGGCTCGATGGTGCAGAAGGGGTAATTTTCCGCCGCGATGCCGGCCTTGGTCAGCGCGTTGAACAGAGTCGACTTGCCGACATTCGGCAGTCCGACGATTCCACATTTCAGTGACATGTGATTGGTGATTAGTGACTGGTGATTAGTGATTGCGTTTTTTGCCAATCACTAATCACTAGTTACCAGTTACGGTTTCGTATGCAGCTTGAGCATCGCCGCTTCGCTCTTGCCATCCAGCAACAGTGGCCAGGTATCGAGGCTGCGCTCGATGGCATCGTCGATCAGCGGCATCTCTTCCTTGCGCGGCGCGTTGAGCACGAAATTCACCGTTTGATCGCGGTCGACCGGCCGGCCGATGCCGATGCGCAGCCGCCAGAAATCCGGTCCCAGGTGCGCGGTGATGTCCTTGAGGCCGTTGTGGCCCGCCGAACCGCCGCCCCTCTTGAGCTTGACCTCTCCGGGCGGCAAATCGAGTTCATCGTGTACGACCAGCATGTCACCCGGGGCGATCTTGTAGAACTGCGTCAGCGCCTGCACCGCGCGGCCGCTGACATTCATGAACGTGCTGGGCTTGAGCAGCCAGCATTCCCGGCCACCGTCGACCAGCTTGCCCGCATAGCCGTGAAATCGCGATTCCGGACGCAGATGGGCGCCGGCCCGCGCAGCCAACCTGTCCACCCACCAGAAACCGGCGTTGTGGCGGGTGGCCTCATGCTCCCGGCCCGGGTTACCCAGTCCTACGACAAGCTTCATGTCGATCGTGCGGCGTTGAAAACAAACCGGCCTGCCGGACAGGCAACGCTGACGGCAGGCCGTGGTTCGAACTGCGAAAAAATTACTTCTTGCCGCCTTCCTTCTTCTCGGGCTCCTTCTTGGCATCCGCGCCGGGTGCGGCGCCGGCCGCAGGTGCGGCACCTGCGGCAGGAGCGGCGCCGTCGGCGGCGGCGCCTTCTGCCGCCACAACGGCAGCGATGGGTTCCGGTTCGGCGATCACACGCGGGATCTGCACCGTCGCCACCACGGCATTGTCCCCGCGAGTCAGTTGCACCGATTCCACGCCTTTGGGAATTTTCAGGTCGGCCAAATGCACCGCTGCGCCGATTTCGAGGGTCTGCAGATCGACCTCGATGAATTCCGGCAGATCATCCGGCAAGCAAGTGACGTCCATTTCGTTCATCACGTGGCTGACGATGCCGCCACCGGTTTTCACGCCGGGGGCGATTTCGGCATTGATGAAATGCAGCGGCACTTTCATGTGGATCTTCCGGTTGGCCGATACGCGCTGGAAGTCGACATGCAGGATCAATTGCTTCCAGGGGTGCATCTGTACATCGCGCAACAGCACGCGTTCATTCTTGCCGTCGACGGTCATGCTCAGGATCGAGGCGTGGAAGGCCTCTTGCTTGAGCTGGTGGAACAACCCGTTGTGGTCGAACTCCACGTTTTGCGCGGGATACTCTCCGCCATAGATGATACCCGGCACTTTGCCCGTTCCGCGCAGGCGGCGGCTCGCACCCGTTCCCTGCAGCGAGCGGGACATCGCATTGACTTCTATCGTTGCCATGTGGCTCTCCTTAGTTAAGGCGGCGACCGCGACCAGTCGCTGCCTGTTTCAAAAGGGACGGCATCGCTGCCACCCCATCGTAAAATCTTTCGAACAGCAAAAAACTATTCCATGAACAACGAGGAAACCGAATCTTCGTTGCTGATGCGCAGCATCGTTTCGGCCAGCAATGCCGCGATGCTGAGCTGGCGGATGCGCTCGCACCGTTTCGCTTCCTCGCGCAGCGGGATCGTATCCGTCACCACCAGCTCGTCCAGCACCGAGTTCTCGATGCGCTCGATGGCTCTCCCCGACAGCACCGGGTGGGTACAGTAGGCGAGTACTTTATCCGCGCCTTTCTCCTTCAGCGCCAGCGCCGCCTCGCATAGCGTATTCGCGGTATCGACCATATCGTCCATGATCACGCAAGTGCGCCCGGCGACATCGCCGATGATGTTCATCACCGTGGCCACATTCGGCCGCGGACGGCGCTTGTCGATGATCGCTAGATCGGACTCGAGGCGCTTGGCCAGGGCCCGCGCCCGCACTACACCGCCGACGTCGGGCGACACCACCACCAGATTCTGGTGGCCCAGTTTCCAGATATCCCCCAGCAGGATCGGCGCCGAGTAAACGTTATCCACGGGAATGTCGAAAAAACCCTGAATCTGGTCGGCATGCAGATCCATCGTCAACAGGCGGTCTACGCCCGCCACCACCATCATGTTCGCGACCACCTTGGCGCTGATCGCCACCCGTGCCGAGCTCGGCCGCCGGTCCTGGCGCGCATACCCCAGGTAAGGAACCGCTGCGGTAATGCGGCCGGCAGACGAGCGCTTCAGCGCGTCGGCCATCAACAGGACTTCCATCAGATTGTCATTGGTCGGCATACAAGTCGACTGCAGCACAAAGGCATCCTTGCCGCGCACATTCTCAAGCAATTCGACCATCACCTCGCCGTCGCTGAAGCGACCGACCGTGGCACGTCCGAGCGGAATGTTGAGGTGTTTGACGACGTCTTCGGCAAGCTTCGGATGCGCGTTGCCGGTAAACACCATCAAGCTGTCATAAGCCATTTCTAGACACTCGATACTGGAGACTGGGGGTTGGAAAAACCCGATTTAACCGGTCCAATAAAATCCGGGTCCAAAAATAAAATGAGCCGCAAGCACGCTCGCGGCTGTCGTTACCTGTCTCCAGTCCGCACCGACCACTCTCTAGACTGGCTGGGGAGGTAGGGATCGAACCTACGAATGCCGGAATCAAAATCCGGTGCCTTACCACTTGGCGACTCCCCAAAAAACTCTAGTCGTCCTCCGACCACAGAGGATGCCGGTCCAGACCGCGCGCCACGAAGCCCCGCATGTCCGCCGGCAATTCCGACAATACCCGACGCGCACGCCCTTCGCTGTCAAACGCGCAGAAAACGCAAGCCCCGGATCCGGTCATGCGGGCATCGCCGTATCGGCGCAACCACTCGAGATGACGGGCCACCTGCGGATAACGCCGGCACACCACCGGCTCAAGATCGTTGCGGCCCTGGCCGACTGAAAAGGCCGCTATTGTGATTGCATTCGTATTACGTGTCAATTCAGCAGAGGAGAAGATTTCCGCAGTGGAAACAGCCAGTTCGGGCACCAGAATCAGATACCAAGCGGGAGGCAACCGGAGCACCTGCAAGCGCTCGCCGATCCCTTCGGCAAAAGCATTTTTGCCGAACACGAATGCCGGCACATCGGCGCCCAGTTTCAGCGCGAGTTGCTGCAACCGGTCGCGCGACAGCCCGGTGTGCCACAGCCGATTCAACACGATCAGCGTTGTCGCCGCATCGGAACTGCCGCCCCCGAGCCCCCCGCCCATCGGCAAGCGCTTGACGATGCCAATGTCCGCACCTTCGCGGCACCCGGTCTCCTGCTGCAATGCTTGAGCGGCGCGCACACTCAAATCCCGCTCCTCGGGAACGCCTTCCATCGGGGTGGTGCGGCGGATTGCGCCATCGGCGCGCACGACAAAGGACAGTTCGTCGCCGTAGTCGATGAAGCGGAACGCGGTCTGCAGCAGATGGTAGCCATCTTGCCTTCGGCCGACCACGTGAAGGAACAGATTGAGTTTTGCCGGCGCCGGAAACACGCCAGCCGCGGTTGTCACTCCGGCAACTCCCAGTGTTCGACGATCAGGCGCAGATTGAGCCGGTCATAGGCGAGCGACAGACGCGCGGGCAGGGCGCTGTCGCCGAAATATTCGATATAGGCGATGCGCCAATCGTTCTGCGTCAGGCTCTTGAGCCGCTCATTGTCGTCACGACTCTGCGCCTGAACCGGCGATCCAGGATCGGCGCGGCCGGTCACCCAATAGCGCAGCCCGGCAAGCGGCAGGTCCCAACCGAGAACTTCGCGCGTCAACGACTGCACATCGTTCGATCGATGTACCTTCTTGTCCCCGGTGGTCAGCGTGGCGCCATCGCTATCAGCCTCGATCTCGCCGACAACGGAACCGAGCGGGGAAAGCAGCCTGAGGGAATCGCGCATCGCCGAATGGCGCCAGCGCAGACTGGCCGTGTAACCGCGATCGTCGAGTTTGACGGCGACTCTTCCGTTCAGGGAGAACGCGCTGATCGACACATTGGAAGCGGGCAAAACTTGCGCAGGACGAGTGGAGGCGCAACCGGCCAACACCGAAAGGACACCGCATAGCGCGAGCACGCCGAGCCGATATTGCATATGCCGACTCAGCGCAGATATTTCTTGATGACCTTCTGCAGCTCGTCGTTTTCCGGATTGTCACGCAACGCATCGCGCCAGACTTTTTCCGCGCCGGGCTTGTCGCCCTTGGCCCACAGCACTTCACCGAGGTGAGCTGCAATCTCCGGATCCGGACGTTGCCGGAAAGCGCGTTCCAGATATTGAAGCCCCTGCGCAACGT
Organism: Betaproteobacteria bacterium; assembly: GCA_016194905.1. Taxonomy (NCBI): domain Bacteria; kingdom Pseudomonadati; phylum Pseudomonadota; class Betaproteobacteria; species Betaproteobacteria bacterium. The sequence continues at coordinate 156,370 of JACQAP010000026.1, read as the reverse complement.
GGCCCAGGCGATACTCGACCCAGCCCATGCTGTCGAGTATGAAGGGATCTTCCGGCGACAGCTTGAGCGCCGTCTCGATGTAATCGCGCGCCTCGGCCAGCCGGTCGGTGCGATCGGCCAAGGTGTAACCCAGCGCGTTATACGCCTGCGCATGGTCGGGTTTGAGGACAATCAACCGCCGCAAGTTGATCTCGACGATATCGATGCGGTCGATTTTCTCGGCGGCCAGCGCAACGTCGTAGAGCAACTCGGGCTGGTCCGGCTGGACATCGAGTGCTTTTCTGAGAATGTCGAACGATTCCTTGAAGTCCTTCGCTTCCCGCATCAATTGCGCCTCGGACTGCAGTATCTGCACGCGCTGGGCGTCATTCTGCGGGGCGAGGTTCTGTAGGTGCGCACGCGCCTCGGCGAGCTTGTCCTGCTTTGCCAGCATGAACGCGTAACGCGCATGGGCTAGAACGTATTGTTCGCCCTCTTCCACCGATAAATACCATTTGGCGGCCTCGTCGTAGCGCTTGCGTTCCTCATTGACCTGCCCGAGGTGGAAACGCACCGCGTCCGGATCCTTGTAGTCCATCTCCAGTACGCGCTTCAGCTGAGTCTCGGCAAGATCGAGATCGTTCATCTGCACCGACAGCAGCGCCACCGTGACGGCGATATCGCCGTTTTGCGGGTTGTCTTCCAGCAACCGCTGGAATTCGACGCGAGCTTCCGGAAATTTCTTGTCGCTGATCAGTTGACGGGCGTAGCCGAGCCTGACTTCCTGCGCTTTCGGGTTGGCGTCAAGAAAGGTCTTCAGATAGTCCAGGGCCTTGGCGCGCGACTCTCGATTGAGGAGCTGTGCCTGAAACAGCGCGCCGGTTTCCCAATCCGAACGGGACCGCATGGCTTCGCGGATCTCCGTGAGCGCCGCATCGAATTTATTCGCGGCGAGCGCGGCTTCCGCCACGGCGAGATGCGCCTCCGGGCGCTCACGGTAAGGTCTGGTCAACTCCTTGACGAGCGCCAATACCGCATTCTTGTCAGCGTGCTTGGCCAGCAGCGGAACCAGTTGCGTCAGCGACTGGCCGATGTTGTCGCCATCGGCGGCCAACATTTGCTGCAACAACGGTTTTGCCGATTGCAGGTCGTTGCTGTTGACGAAGAGGGCCGCCAGCGTCTGCCGCGCGGCCGCCGAGTCCTTTTCGGTTGCCAGCCAGAGCTTGGCCGCTTCCACTGCGATGTCGCTGTAACGACCGTAGAGCGCGACTTCCGTGGCGCGCTGGGCAATGCGCGGATCGCGTGTCGTCTTGGCCATTTCGAGATAGGCTTGCGCCGCGATCTGGTAGTTTCCGCGCTGGCCGGCGATTTCGGCAAGCAGAAACTTATACAGCAGGTCCGAATCCAAGGATCGGTCGGGCAAGTCGGTGCGCGACAGCGCTTTCGTACCGAAAACCTGGCGCGCTTGCGCTTCGAAGTTTTCCGGATCGGATTGCGCCGCGTCAGCGGCTGCGAGGCTGGCGCCGCCGTCATGGCCGGCACGGGCATCAGGGTGTGCGCAGGCGCCCAGCACGAGGCAGAAAACGACAACCGGCGTGGCGAGGATTGGCGGGAGACCTAGCATGGATGTGAGGAGGTTATGAGATTGCAGAATTGATCGAGTGACCGTTAGAGAATCCGATCCTGCGCGAAGTTCTTCAATCCAGCGGACAGTTTAGGTATATTTGGCGCCCATCACAAGTGATCCCGTATCCATGCGCCGGACTCTGCACCGGTGTGATCCGGAGGTCGAGGCGTCCGGATGAGGGGTCGCAATAACGACGACAGATTTCCGACATTCAACCGACAAGGCGAGGGCATGACCATTACGGCAAGCTCAGAATCGACCGTTTCCGCGCGGGCATTATCGCGGTCATACGGCAGCAATCGCGCGGTGCGCGAAGTTTCCCTGCAACTCAAACGCGGTGAAGTCCTGGGTCTGCTCGGCCCGAACGGCGCGGGCAAGACCACGACCATGCAGATGCTTACCGGCAACCTCGCGCCCACCGGCGGCGAGGTGAGCATCTGCGGCATCGACCTGATCGATCAGCCGACCCAGGCGAAGTCGCGCATCGGTTACCTGCCCGAGGTGCCACCTTTATATCGGGAACTCAAGGTCGACGAATACCTGCGCCTGGCCGGACGCCTGCATAAAGTCAAGAAGGGTGCGCTCGACCAGGCTGTGCAGCGCGCCAGGAGCCGTTGCGGCCTGAACGACATGGGCGGCCGACTGATCGGCTCGCTCTCCAAGGGGTATCAGCAGCGCGTCGGGATTGCCCAGGCGATCATCCACGAACCCGACGTGATCATCCTCGACGAACCCACCATCGGCCTCGATCCCAATCAGATCCGCGAGATCCGCTCCCTGATCAAGGACCTGGGCCGCGATCACAGCGTGATTCTGTCCACGCACATCCTGCCGGAGGTCGAAGCGGTATGCGATCGCGTGCAGATCCTGCATCGCGGCGAAGTCGTATTCAACGACACGATCGCGGGTCTCAAGCAGTTTCGCGGCGGCCATACGCTGCAGCTCGGCCTGCGCAATCCGCCAACGCCGGAAGACATCGGCCGCGTCGCAGGGGATGCCTCGGTCGATGCCGTCAACGCCAATCTGTTTCGCGTGCATCCGCGCGCAGGAACCGATCCTACTGACGAACTGGTGCGCGCATCGGTCGAGCGCGGCTGGAGGTTGTTTCAACTGCAGCCGGCCCAGGCCAGCCTGGAAGAGGTGTTCGTGCAGCTTACCCAACGCGAAGAGGAGGCACCGGCATGATTCGCACCATCATCATGAAGGAATTGCGCACGTTGTTCGCCTCGCCGCTGGCGTGGGTGGTGCTGGCCTTCCTGCAGATCATCCTCGCCTGGATTTTCCTCACCCGTGTGGACTATTTCCTCACCATCCAGGGACAACTGGCGCGCGTGCCGAACGCCCCGGGGCTGACCGAGATCGTCGTGGTGCCGATGTTCGGTATCGCATCGATCGTGCTGTTGATGTCGGTGCCGCTGCTCACCATGCGGCTGATCGCCGAGGAACGCCGCAACAGGACCATGACCATGCTGATGTCGGCACCGGTGTCGATGACGCAGATCGTACTCGGTAAATTTCTCGCCACCGTTCTGTTCCTCGCGATCATGGGCGGCCTCATCGCGCTGATGGCCTTGTCGCTGCTGATGGGCGGCAAGCTCGACTACGGCCTGCTCGTGGCAAATCTGCTCGGACTATTGCTGCTGACCGGCAGCTTTGCCGCCATTGGCCTGTTCGTGTCGTGCCTGACCACTCACCCGGTGGTGGCGGCGATCGGTGCACTTGCCGCCTTCCTAGTGCTGTGGCTGATCAACATCGCCGCGTCCGATCCGGGCAGCCCGGTGCACCTGTTCTCGCTGCTCAAGCATTTCGAAGGCTTCATGAACGGCGCCGTTGCGGTGACCGATCTGATTTATTTCGCACTGCTGACTGCGGTGTTCCTCATTCTTTCCATCCGGCGCCTCGACGCCGACCGGCTACGCGCATGAAACTGAACCAAAAACTTAGAATGCAGTTGCTGATCCAGAACGGCCTGTTCGTCGTACTGCTGATCGGCTTCGCGATGGCGATCGTGTGGGTCACCAAAGACATCAAGACACAATGGGATCTGACCCAGGGTCAACGCAACACCTTGTCGCAGGCTTCCATCGACGTGCTCAAGCAGGTTATCGGACCGGTCAAGGTGACGGCCTACGCGACTGCGCAAGATGCCGAGGGCGACGCGCGCAAAACGGTGGAGACTTTCCTGGGCAGTTACCTGCGCGCGAAGAAGGATTTCGTACTGACATTCGTCGATCCGCGCGAGCAGCCGCAGAAGGCGCAGGCGGCGGGCGTGCGCGCAAACGGTGAACTGGTGGTCGAGTACAACGGGCGCAGCGAGCACCTCACCAACTTGACCGAACAGGATCTGACCAATCTTCTGCTCCGGCTGGCGCGTTCGGCGGAACGCCAGGTGATTTACCTGGACGGGCATGGCGAGCGCAAACTCGACGGCCGGGCCAATCACGATCTCGGCGATTTCGGCGCACAGCTGCGCGTGAAGGGTTTCAAGACCGCGTCCCTGAACCTGGCAATTGCTCAGGAAGTGCCGGACAACGTCGCCGTGCTGATCATCGCCAGTCCGCGGGTCGATCTGCTCCCCGGCGAAGTCATCAAGATCAAGCACTGGATCGAGAAAGGCGGCAACCTGCTGTGGCTGATCGACAACGATTCGTTGCACGGCTTGCAGGGGCTCGCCGACGACCTTGGACTGAGTCTTATGTCGGGCACGGTAGTCGATCCGCGTGCCGGTGGGCTCAAGCTGCCCGCGACTTTCGCCCTTGCGACCGGCTACGGCCAGCACCGCATCACTGAGAATTCGACGGTCACCAGCGTCTTTCCGTACGCACGCAGGATTGCGGCCAGCGAAGGAAGCAAATGGCGCTTTACGCCGCTGGTGGAGGTTGCGCAGGACGGCTGGCTGGAAACCAGTCCCATCGACAACAATGTCGCCTTCGACCGCAACAAGGATGTGCGCGGGCCGATCGTTGTTGCGGCGGCACTGGAACGCTCCGTGGGTGAGCGCAAGCAACGCGTCGTCGTGACGGGAAGCGGGCATTTCCTCGCCAATCAGTTCATCGGCACACTGGGCAATCTCGATCTGGGCGTGAATATGCTCAACTGGCTGGCCGGTGACGACGCGCTGATCACCGTGCAGCCGCGCACCCGCTCCGACCTGACGCTGGAACTGACGCGCTCCGGGCTGGCGCTCGTGGGCTTCGGTTTTCTGCTGGTGCTGCCGCTCGCCTTGCTGGTCTCCGGCGGCGTCATCTGGTGGCGGCGACGCAAGGCATGAAGTCCAGGATTCTGCTCAACCTGACGCTGATCGCGGCGCTGGTCGCGCTGTCGTTGTACACCTATTTCAAGCCCTGGCAGGACGCCGCTCCGTCGGTCAGGCTTACTCAGCTCAAGCGCGACGACATTACCCGCATCGCCATCGAACCGCGTAGTGCCGCGGCCATCAAACTGGAAAAGCTCGACGGCGCATGGCGGATCGTCGCGCCGCTCACGGCGCAGGCCGAAGCCACGCAGGTGGACCGCCTGGTCGACATCGTCAATGCCAACGCCAAGCAAAAGCTTTCGAATGCCGACCTCAGCCAGTTCGATCTGAATCCGCCGCAGGTGCGCGTGACGCTCAACGATCAGGCCATCGCCTTCGGCCGCATCAACGACATCACCTACGAACAATATGTAGCAACCGCGGACGGGGTCTATCTGGTGCCCCCGCTCTACGGTTACGGCATTTCCACCGAGGTCGGCAAGCTGCTGAGCCGGCGACTGCTGGACCAGGGCGAAGTGCCGGTGTCGTTCAATTTCGGCCGCTACCGGATCGAACGCGACGACAAAGGCACCTGGACCGCCAGCGGTGAATTTGCCGCAGCGAAGGATCAGCCGCTGCCCCAGGACGATTTCAACCGCTGGGCGGACGAATGGCGATACACGTCGGCACTCAGCGTCGAACCGGACAAAAGCAGCCGTTCGCGCGAACAGGTAAACGTTCGCTTCAAAAGCGGCAGAGCGGTGACTATGCGCATCGTGCAAAAAGAACCGGACTTCCAGTTGGTACGCAGCGACAACGGGATGCGTTATCACTTCGGTGTGGAGGTCGGGCGTCGCCTGCTCGATCCACGCGTCGTCGCAAGAAAATAGCAGGCGGACGTGCCGGAACTGCCAGAGGTCGAAACCACGCGCCGCGGCCTGGCGCCGCACATGCAGGGCCAACGCGTGGAGACCGTGATCGTGCGCAATCGTGCACTGCGCTGGCCGATACCACGCAATCTTGCCAAACAGGTCTGCGGCCGCACCGTGCGCGCCGTCGAGCGGCGCGGCAAATATCTCTTGATCGACTGCGGCACGGGCTGGATGATCCTGCACTTGGGCATGTCCGGCAGCTTGCGGGTCGTCCCCAACGGCACGCCGGCCGGCAAACATGATCATGTAGATCTGGTGCTGAGCTCCGGGATGATCGCCAGGCTCACCGACCCGCGTCGCTTCGGTGCATTGCTGTGGGAGGCGGACGATCCGCTTCGCCATCCGCTGCTGGCGCGGCTGGCCCCCGAACCGTTGGGAACCGAATTCCATGCGGCCTGGCTGCATGCCCGTACCCGCGGACGCAGCGCCGCAATCAAGACCATCGTGATGGACAGTCACATTGTGGTCGGCGTAGGCAACATTTACGCAAGCGAATCGCTGTTTCGCGCCGGCATCCATCCCGGCCTCGCCGCGGGCCGGGTTTCCTTGCTGCGTTGCGAAAAACTGGTCGCTGCCATCCAGGAAACGCTCGCCGCCGCCATCGACGCCGGCGGCAGTACCCTGCGCGATTACGTGGGCGCGGAAGGCGATCCAGGCTACTTTCAGCAAACCTATTTCGTCTATGGTCGGCAGGGTGAGCCTTGCCGGGTCTGCGGCACAACCATCAAGGCCTTGCGTCAGGGACAGCGCTCGACTTTCTTCTGCCCGGTCTGCCAGCGCCGGTGAGGAAATAATTCCCGGACTGGCTCTTCTTTCTTTCCGAACATAGGCTTTCGTTTTTTCCTTGACTCGTCGGGAAAACATCCTGAGAATCCCTGCATACCGAAATGCGGAACCGGGCTGGCCTCAGCATGTCGAGAAGGCGTCCAAACATCGCGGTTTGCGGTTTCTGTATCAGGGAAAAGAATGGCGGACGCGTCGTCTGGCCGCCGTTTCTTGTCGAAAAACTATCCCACGGCGACATGGCTATATCTTGGGGAATAATTCTGGAGAGGAATCCAATATGACTAGCAAAAAACGTTACCTGCGCATCGCGCTGGCGGCGGCGCTTGCCGTGGCCTTCGCCGCGGGAAGCTCCATCGCTGCGGATGTCGATGGCAACCGTGTGCTCAATGCAGACAAAGAACTCGAAAAAGGCAACTGGATCACTTATCACGGTTCGTACAAGTCCTGGCACTACAGCCCGCTGACGCAGATCAGCACGGGCAACGTCGGCAAGCTGAGCGAAGCTTGGTCGCATACGGCTTCCCGCGCCAATCGGGGTCTGCAGAGCTTCCCCCTGGCCATCGACGGCGTGCTGTACTACTCGAGCCCGTATAACCAGGTCTACGCGCTGGACGGCGCCACGGGTCAGATGATCTGGACGTACAAGCAGAAGCTGAACGAGGATCTGGTCGCCCGGCAAACCCACTCCCCCTACAACCGTGGTATCGCCGCCGGCTACGGCAACATCTTCATCGGCACCCTGGACGGCAAGCTGGCTGCAATCGACATGAAGACGGGCAAACTCAGCTGGGAAACCAAGCTGATCGACTCCGAGAAGCTGACGGTCGGTTTCACCGGCGCGCCGCTGCTGGTCAAGGACAAGATCATCATCGGTTCGCAAGGCGGCGAGTGGCCTTACCGCGGTCCGATCTTCGGCGTCAACGCCAAGACCGGTGACAAGGTATGGGAGTTCTTCACCGTCGGCGGCAATGAAGGCACGCCGAGCGACCGGCGCGACACTTGGGGCAACGACTCCTGGAAGGTGGGTGGCGGCGGCGGCTGGATGGCTGGCGCTTATGATTCCGAGACCAACTCGGTGTGGTGGGGTACCGCCAACCCGGCGCCGCTGTACGACTGGTCGGGTGACAAGTGGATGACCGAAGGTGCGCGTCCCGGCCTCAACCTCTACATCACGTCGGTCCTCCTGCTGGATCCGGACACCGGCAACCTGAAGGCATATCATCAGGAACTGCCGCACGACGCCTGGGACTTCGACTCTTCCATGGGCGAGTTCGTGTTCCTGGAGCGCGACGGCAAGAAGTATGTCGTGCACCCCAACAAGGGCGGCTTCATCTTCGTCTATGACCGTTCCGGCAAGCCCGTCAACGTGTACAAGGGCGTCGATGCCATCACCTTCGTCAAGGACATCAAACCCGACGGCACGCTGGTCGGGCGCGTCGACTACACGGAAGGCAAGCACGAGAACCTCTGCCCGGCGATTGCGGGCGGGTATAGCTGGAACGCGGGGACTTACAATCCGAAGACCGGCCTGTTCTACCGGGTCGGCTACGAGTGGTGCATCGACTTTACGGTTGTAAAGACCGAGCCGATCACCGAACCGGTGGTGCAGTTGAACATCGGCGCGGACTTCACGTTCGTGCCGCCCAAGGGCCAAAAATCGATGGGCGGCCACATCCGTGCGCGCGATCCGCTCACCGGCAAGGTTAAGTTCGAAATCCCCTACGTCGGCGCCACCCCGCACGCCAGCCTGCTGAGCACTGGCGGCGGCGTATTGTTCGTTCCCGAGGCCGATGGCACGCTGGCCGCGTACGACGCAGCCAACGGCAAGAAGCTGTGGACGCACAACGACGGCCAGGGCCATAACGGCGGCATCATCACCTACCTGGCCAAGGGCAAGCAGTATGTCGCGGTCATGACCGGCTGGGGCTCGCTGGTCGGCGACGGCTACGGCGACTGGTATGGCGAGCCGTGGAAGAGCATGCCGAAGGACTCCGGCGTTCTGAAGGTGTTCGCGTTGCAGTAAAGGGCAAGCAGTTATACTTTGGTTAAAGGGCGGGAACGGTGTTCCCGCCCTTTTTTGTCCACGCAGGCGGCATTCAAACCGTTAAAGCGAACAAGTGGCGCGAACCGCGCGGCGAGTTCATGTCAATTCAAAGAAGGATCACTGCATTGAGAACCACAGGAAGTTTCCCGCAAATGCGACGCCTCCTACTGATCGGTGCCGTGTTGGCCCTGGGCCTGTCTTGCGCGGCGCTTGCCGACGAGCAAAAACCGCCCGCCAAGCCGCTGGACGTGAAGAACACGTTTCGAAACATCTGCGGTTTCTGTCACGAAAACTACGGCCGCAAGGCCGCCAAGGGACCGCAACTGATGAACACGGAGCGGTCCGACGAATTCCTGTTCAACCGGATCAAAAACGGGATGCCAGGCCGGATGGCGGCCTTCGGCAGCGCATTCACGGAAGATCAAATCCGGCAGATCGTGAAATTCATCCGCAACCTCAAGCCGGACGAGGAGCCCCAGAATCCATGAACCGTTCCATGAACCTGTCCCGGATGCGCGCCGGGTATGCAATGGCTTGCGTGTGCACCGCGTTACTGCTTCCGGTTGCCGAGAACGCCAGCGCCCGCACTCTTGCCGAAGTGAAATCGCTGGGCGCCATTTCCATGTGCGCAAATCGCGACGCTCTGCCTTATGCCAGCAACAAGCCGGAAACGCCGGGATTCCAGATCGAGATCGGGCGCGCTATCGCCGAGGGCTTGGGTGTGCCCCTGAACATTGAATGGATCTTCCCGCGCCGGCGCGCCAATGTCGTCAACTGCGACATGTTGCTCGATAACATCAACGACCCGGAAGTCAACGAGGGCCGGATGCGGTTGTCGCGTCCTTACCAGAAATCGGGGCTTGCCCTCGGGCTGCGCCAGGACGCCGAAGCTATCAGCGACTTCATGGAACTGAAAAAGGGCCAGAAGATCGGCGTGATGGTCAGCTCGTATGCCGGCATGGTGCTCGGCAAGGCGGGAAAAAGCATTTCGCCCTATGCCTTCCAGTCCGACATGGTGGAAGATCTGCAGAAGGGCGAGTTGTACGGAGCTGCGGTGTCGGCGGCGACCATGAGCTACTACATTCTTCAACACCCGGACTCGGGGCTGCGTCTGGTGAACGCGTTCGACGGCGTGCCCCAACTCTCATGGGAGGTGGCCGTGGGGCTGCGCAAGTCCGACGCCGCGCTGGTGGACGCCGTCAACGAGATACTGGGAAAACTGATCGCAGACGGCACGCTTGCCCGCATCTACGCCAAATACGGCGTCGAGCACCGCCTTCCCTAGACAACCCCGGGCGCGTGGTCAGGCCGCAGGTGCCTTGACCTTTTGCTCGGTGAGCCGCAGATATTTCTGAACTAGCTGTTCCCCGCTCTCGACATACTCCGGATTCAGGGGAATGCAATCCACCGGACAGACTTCCTGGCATTGCGGCCGGTCGTAGTGTCCAACGCATTCGGTGCACTTGCCCGGATCAATCTGATAGATCTCCGCGCCTTGTGAGATGGCGTTGTTGGGGCACTCCGGCTCGCATACGTCGCAGTTGATGCACTCGTCGGTGATCATCAATGCCATCGGCTTATCCCCGCTCCAGTCTTGCCTTCATGTGGGGAATCACCGCCGAGTTCACGAACGGAGAAACGTCCCCGCCGAGCGAAGCGATTTCGCGCACCATGGTGGCGGAGATGAACATGTACTGCTCCGCCGGCGTCAGAAAGAGCGTCTCGACGTCGGGATACAGATTGCGGTTCATGCCTGCCATCTGAAATTCGTATTCGAAATCCGATACGGCCCGCAGACCGCGCAGGATTATCTTGGCATCGTGCTTGCGGAGGAAATCCATCAGCAGTCCGGAAAACCCCTCCACCCGCACGTTCGGAAATGCGCCCAGCGTCTCCTTCGCCATTGCCACGCGTTCATCGACATCAAAGAACGGACGCTTGCCGCGGCTATCCGCTACGGCAACGATCATCTCATCGAATAAAGTGGACGCACGGCGCACCAAGTCCTCGTGCCCGCGCGTGATCGGATCGAAGGTTCCGGGATAGACCACCCGGTTGATTCGCGTTTTCATGATTGGACGTATTTTATCAGCAGACCGTGCACCTGCCCGGCGCGGGTCTGTTTCAGGACCTCGAACCCCTCCGGCATGACGACCGGCGCTTCGGTTTCCAGATAAACGCGCGCCTCGGGTTCCAGTCGGACCGGTAGCAATGGCAGCAGCCGCGGCAGCCATCCGAGTCGGAACGGAGGATCGAGGAACACCACGTCGTAGCGGCGCGCATCCGTCTTGAGGAAGCCGAAGGCGTCCGCGCGATGCAATTCGACCCGCCCGGCGGCAAGTGCCGTTTGCGTTGCCAGCAGGGCACGGTGAACCGCCACGTCGTGCTCGACCATTACCACTTGGCGCGCGCCGCGCGACGCGGCTTCAAATCCAAGGGCGCCGCTGCCGGCAAACAGGTCAAGGCAAACTTTCCCGGTGAGGTTCTGTCCCAGCCAGTTGAACAGTGTTTCCCGCATCCGGTCGGGCGTCGGTCGCAGGGATGGCGAGTCCGGAAAGCGCACGATCCGGCTGCGCCATTGGCCACCGACAATGCGCACCTGGTTTGTCTTCAAGCGCGGGACCCGATCAAAGTGATTGTTGCGGCGCAGGCTAGCATGCGCACGACCAGCGCGCAGTCAGCGCGATTCCGCTCCGGCGACGATCACCGTGGCCATGCGTTCCGGATGCATGCGCCGATGCCAGGCCTCCTTCACCTGCTCCAGCGTGACTCGTTCGATCTGAGCGGAAAAGTCATCCAGGTAGGTCAGCGGCAGCCGATAGAACCCGATGATTGAAAGGTAATCCTGAATTTTCTTGTTGCTGTCTATGCGCAGGGGAAAACCGCCGATGATGTTCAGCTTGGCGGCGTCCAGTTCCTGCTGCGTCGGTCCTTCGGCGACGAATCTTGCCAGCGTGTCTTGCGCCACCCTCAATGCCTCTTCCGCCTGTTCCTTCTTGGTCTGCACCGCGATCTGGAACGGCCCTTCCTGCGCCAGCGGATTGAAGTAGCTATAGGTGCTGTAGGCGTAACCGCGCTTCTGCCGGATTTCTTCGTTGAGCCGAGAAGAGAAGCCGCCGCCGCCGAGTACGTAGTTGCCCAGCCATAACGGGAAGTAGTCGGGATCCAGGCGCTTGATGCCGGGCTGGCCGATGAGGATGTGCGCCTGGGTGGCCGGATGCACTATCCGGCTCGTCTGTCCGGTTTTGAGTTGAGCTATCGGCGGCAATGCCGGCAATGGTAGGGATCTGCGACCCAGGCCGGCGGTCAATTGTTCGGCAATCGCGCCGGCCTCGCTGCGCGTAAGGTCGCCGATGATCGACACCACTGCATCGCCCGCAGTGAAATGCTGTCGATAAAAAACCACAACGTCCTCACGACGTAACTTCGCAACCGTCTCGATCTGGCCGGAACCGCGCAGGGAATAGGGATGCCCGCCGTAGAGCAGATGCCTGAATTCGCGATCGGCGAGTACCTCCGGCTTGGTCTCGGCTTCCCTCAATCCGGCCAGCGTGCGCTGCTGCTCGCGTTCGAAAATCTGCTGCGGAAATGTCGGTTTCTGCAACACGGCCGCCAATAGACCCAACGCCTCGTCGCGCTCTCGCGCGCTCGACAAGGTGCGTAAACCGTAGCCTGCGCGGTCCATGTCGAAACGGCCTGACATGTCAGCGCCGACACTTGCGAGCCGCTCCGAGATTTCGTCTTCGCCGAGCGCTTCCGCACCGGCGCGCATCAGGCCCAGCGTCAGTGACGCCGCTCCGGATTTATCGGCTGCGTCGCGACTGGCACCCGCCGGAAAATCCACCGCGAGATCCAGCATCGGCAGATCGTGGGTTTCGACGAATAATACCCGCGCACCGCTCGTCGTCTGCCATTGCTGGATGGGCAAGGTGGCGTTCGTTGCCGATGCCGCAACCGTGCAGGCAAGCGTCAGCAAACCTTTCAGAAGCCGTACACTAGCGCTGGTCACGTCCGCCTCCTTCCGGGTTCGGACGCGGGCGCTTGCCGCCGGGCAATGGTTGCGGATCAAGCACCGCGACGCTGAGGTTGTCGTCGATGAAATATTTCCGCGCTACTTCACGCACCTGGTCGGCGGTCACTTCTTGCAATTTCCTTACCTGCAAATCCGAAGAATCGTACGGCAATCCGATGGTCTGCAACATGCCGATGCGCATCGCCTGGTAGTAGACCGAGTCGCGCGCGTAGACCTGGGCAGCGGTGACCTGCGCTTTCACCCGCTGCAATTCGTCGTTGCTGACGCCCTGCTCCACCAACACCCGAATCTGATCCCGGAGCGCCGCTTCGAGGTCGGCCACCGTCTTGCCCTCGGCGGGCACCCCGTCCAGAAAGAACAGTGCCGGGCCGCGATTGATCAGGTCATAACTGGAATTGGCTGAATTCGCCACGCGCGTGCTTCTGACCAGTTCACGATTGAGTCGCGACGCGTCATTGCCGTCGAGAATGCCGTTCAGAACAAAAAGCGCATAGGGCTCCCAGTCGCTTTCGACGTACTGCAACACCGGCACGCGATAGGCCATCACCAGATAGGGCAATTCGGCGGGAGCCTTGACAGTGATGCGCTTGATGCCAAACTGGTGCGGTTCGATCTGCATCTTGCGTTCGGGCAAAACACGCGCCGGAATCGATCCAAAAAACTTCTCTGCCAGCTGGAAAACCTCTTCGGGGTCGACGTCACCGGCAACAACCAGCGTCGCGTTGTTCGGCGCGTACCATTTGTCATACCAGCCACGCGCGTCTGCAAGTTGCATGTTCTGCAGGTCGTTCATCCAGCCGACTACCGGTGAGCGATACGGGTGCGACAGGTAGACTGTCGCCATCAGCTGTTCGTGCAACTGCGAGTGCGAATCGTCGTCCGTGCGGGAACGCCGCTCCTCCATGACCACCTTCAGCTCCTTGGCGAATTCATCCCCGGCAAAGGACAGGTTGAGCATGCGATCGGCTTCCAGCTCCAGCGCGAGCGGCAGCCTGGATTTGTGCAATTGCTGGTAGTACGCGGTGTAGTCGCGCGACGTAAATGCATTCTCACGACCGCCGGCACGGGCGATGGTACGGGAGAACTCTCCTGCGGGAACCTTCTGCGTGCCTTTGAACATCATGTGCTCGAGCATGTGAGCGACGCCGGTAGTGCCGCTCACTTCGTCCATGCTGCCGGCGCGATACCACACCATCGACACCGCAACTGGCGAGCGGTGGTCTTCCTTGACGATGACCTTCATTCCGTTGGCCAGCGTGCGTTGTGGGATCGCAGCCGCAAAAGCGCTCGCCCCGGTGCATACCAGAGCCAGGGCAACCATACAGGATCGAAGCAGCGAATTCGTTGTCAACATGCTTATGGGTGAACCGGGAACAAACAGAATAGAATTGCCGACGTTGATGGCGATTTTTGGAATCGGTGTGACAGCGTGAGAGTATGTTAAGTTTCCTGAAGCGTGACAAGAGCGCAATCGCGCAAGCCGGCAGTACGGGCTGGGCGACGAAATTACGGCAGGGGCTGGCGGCCACCCGGGCGCGACTGGGTGCGCAGCTCGCGGCTGTGTTCGGCGCCGGCCGCAGGATAGACGAAGCGCTGTTCGAGGAGATGGAGTCAGTCCTGCTTGCCTGCGACGTGGGCGTCGAAGCAACCGCGCACCTGCTCGGCGCGGCGCGCGCCCAAGTCCGGGCGCAAGGTTTGACGGACGCTTCGCAAATTCACGAAGTTCTTAAACAGACGTTGCTCGAGTTGCTGAAGCCGCTGGAGCAACCGCTCGACATTTCCCGGGCCTCGCCATTCGTTATCCTGATCGCAGGGGTAAACGGCGCCGGAAAAACGACTTCGATCGGCAAGCTCACGCGACTATTCCAGGCGGAGGGCAAATCCGTTCTTCTGGCAGCTGGAGATACATTCCGCGCCGCCGCGCGCGAACAGTTGAAAGTATGGGGCGAGCGCAACAACGTCACCGTCATTGCACAGGAAGGCGGCGATACCGCCGCGGTCGTGTTCGATGCAATCCAGTCGGCAAAAGCGAAGGAAATCGATGTGGTCATCGCGGATACGGCCGGGCGCCTGCCGACGCAGTTGCATCTGATGGAGGAGATTCGCAAGGTCAAGCGAGTGATCGCCAAGGCCATCCCCGATGCGCCGCATGAAGTGCTGCTGGTGCTCGACGCCAACAATGGGCAGAACGCCGTCAACCAAGTGAGGGCGTTTGATGCAGCGCTTGGCGTTACCGGCATCGTACTCACGAAGCTGGACGGCACCGCCAAGGGCGGCGCAATAGCCGCCATTGCGCGTCACAAGCCGATTCCTTTGCGTTTCATCGGCGTCGGCGAGGACGTCGAGGATCTGCGTCCATTCTCTGCCGGAGAATTCGTGGAGGCTTTGTTCGAGTGAGTTCAGCGGCAACCCGCGGCTCGATGATCCAGGTCAGCCATGTCTCCAAGCGCTATGCCGGCGGCTTTGAAGCGTTGCGCGACGTGACCTTCTCGGTTGAATCCGGAGAGATGGTCTTCATCACCGGCCACTCCGGCGCGGGGAAAAGCACACTGCTGAAACTGATCACCGCCATCGAAATGCCGACGGCGGGCGGCGTCATCATCAATGGCCAGAACGTGTCGGCAATGAAGCCGGGCATCATTCCCTTTTTCCGCCGCAACTTCGGGCTGATTTTCCAGGATCACAAGCTGTTGTTCGACCGCAGCGTGTTCGAGAATGTAGCATTGCCGCTGGCGATTACCGGCTTTCCGCGCGGAGAGATCGCCAGACGCACCCGGGCTGCCCTCGACAAAGTCGGTCTGCTTGGACGCGAAAAGGCCAAACCGATCACTTTGTCCGGCGGGGAGCAACAACGCCTGTGCATAGCTCGTGCCGTCGTCAATCGGCCCGCCATCCTGCTGGCCGACGAACCTACCGGCAATCTCGACACGGCTTATGCCGAGGAAATCATCGGCATGTTCAAGTTATTCAACCAAGTCGGCGTGACCGTGGTCATTGCTACGCATGATGAGGACATGATCGAGCGCCTCGGTCCCCGCGTTCTGCATCTCGACCACGGCAGGGTTGCCACATGAACTGGCTTCTGGTTCATCTCGACACCCTGCGCGAAAGCCTGGCGAGACTGGCGCGCCAGCCGGTTGCCTCGGCGCTGAACGTAGCGGTGATCGGCATTGCCCTGTCGTTGCCCGCCGGCTTCTATCTCGGGCTGAACAATTTGCAAACGTTCTCGCGGCAGCTATCCAGTGATCCTCAGGTAAGCATCTTCATGACTATCGATGCCGGCACGGCCGAAGTTGCGGCTGTGGAACAGCGATTGAAGTCCAATGCCGAAATCGGCCGGGTCGAGTTCATCACTCGAGACCAGGCTTTCGCCCGCCTCAAGCGCAGTGCCGGTCTCGCCGATGTCCTTGCGAATCTCGGCCGCAATCCCCTCCCGGACGCGTTCGTCGTGACTGCGCGCAATAATGATCCCGCCACCCTGGAAGCGCTGCGCGATCAAGCGCGGAAATGGCCAAAGGTCGAGCATGTGCAGCTGGATGCAGAATGGGCACGCCGGCTCGATGCGGCATTGAACGTCGGCAGA
This sequence comes from Betaproteobacteria bacterium, assembly GCA_016194905.1. Classification (NCBI taxonomy): domain Bacteria; kingdom Pseudomonadati; phylum Pseudomonadota; class Betaproteobacteria; species Betaproteobacteria bacterium. Next base: position 140,151 of record JACQAP010000026.1, on the reverse strand, counting down.
ATGCTGGTCACCCTGCTGGCCGTACTGCTGGCGGTCGCGCTGGTAGCCGTGACCTTCAACACCATACGGCTGCAGATTCTCACCCGCCGTGACGAAATCGAGGTATCCAAGCTGATAGGCGCTACGAACCCTTTCATCCGCCGGCCGTTTCTGTATTTCGGCGCATTGCAGGGCCTGGCGGGCGGATTCGCTGCGTGGGCGATCGTCGCATTGGCGGTCCTGGTCCTGAATATTCAGCTTGCGGACTTGACCGGACTGTATGGCACCGCCTTCAAACTGGAATGGCCGGGCATCAGTGACACGATGACATTGTTGGCTTTTTCAGCCGCGCTGGGATGGCTGGGAGCGTGGCTATCAGTGAGTCGTCACTTATGGCTGATCGAGCCACGGTAGTGGATCTTTGAGCACGATCGCAGAGAACTTTCGGGACGGTTGGCACTCCTAGGTCACGAGTGCTAATATTCCGGCAAAGGAGATTTATTCCATGACGAATGCTTTGGCTCTTTCGATTCCCTTCCCGTCGTCGGCGGGCAGCCTGGATACCTATATCCAGGCAGTAAATCGTTTCCCGCTTCTGACTCAGGAAGAGGAAACCTCCTTGGCGCGCCGTCTGCGCGACGAGGAAGATGTGGAGGCTGCACGCCAGTTGGTGGTATCTCACCTGCGCGTGGTTGTGTCGATCGCTCGCGGCTACCTTGGCTACGGTTTGCCGCACGCCGACCTTGTCCAGGAAGGTAACGTCGGGCTGATGAAGGCGGTGAAGCGCTTTGATCCGGATCGCGGCGTGCGATTGGTGTCGTTCGCGGTGCACTGGATTCGCGCTGAAATCCATGAATTCATTCTGAAGAACTGGCGCGTCGTCAAAGTGGCGACCACCAAGGCGCAGCGCAAGCTGTTCTTCAACCTGCGCAGCCTGAAGCACAGCCATTCAACGATGACGCCGGACGAAGTCGATGCGGTCGCAAAACAGCTCAACGTCAAGCCCGGGGACGTGGTCGAGATGGAGACGCGCATGGGCGGCCATGACATAGCGCTGGAACCGCTAAGCGACGACGACGAAGACAGTTTTTCGCCGATCGCCTACTTGACCAATGCAGAAGACGAGCCTGGTCTGGTGTTGGAACACGAGCAATCGGAACGTGCCCGCAGCAAGGGTTTGGAAAGCGCGCTGACGGCGCTCGATCCGCGCAGCCGGCGAATCATCGAAGCGCGCTGGTTGCGTGAACAGGACAGCGCAACGCTGCACGATCTGGCCGGCGAGTTTGGTGTCTCCGCGGAACGCATCCGCCAGATCGAAAGTCAGGCGATGAAGAAAATTCGCAGCCTGATGGTTACTGCGCAGTAAGCGTCGGCAGCGGTTGTTTCAGGAAAAGCCCCGCAATGCGGGGCTTTTTTTGGCGAGACTCAAGGCGGCTTCAACAGCAAGTCGATGTCGTGCGCGAAGACGTCCGCACCCCGTCCATAACCCACATACAGACGCAGCCGGCCTTGTCGATCGAAGATGTAACTTCCGGCCGAATGATCCATCGCATAGTTTTCCGCACGCGGGCCGGCCACTTTCTGATAAATCACCTTGAATTCCTTCGCCACGCGCGCCGTCTCGTCGACATTGCCACGCAATGCCAGGAATTTCGGATTGAAAGCGGTGACATAGTTCGCGAGCACTTCAGGCGTGTCGCGTTCGGGATCGATGGTCACCAGCAGCACCTGAACTTTTTCTCCTCCCGGCCCGAGTTTCTTTACCGCGCCGGCAAGTTCCGCCAGCGTCGTCGGACATACGTCGGGGCAATGAGTGAAGCCGAAGAACATTACCACCACCTGGCCGCGAAAATTCTCCAGCGAACGCTGCTTGCCGTTATGGTCGGTCAGGGTAAATGCTTTGCCGAAATCCGCGCCGGTGATATCCGTGGACTGGAAGCTCGGTTGTCCCGTGTGGCAACCAGCCAGGATGGATACGACAGCGAGGACAAAAATGCGGAGAAACGAGACCACGGGAACGGTGAATTGAAAGAGGACCGGATTTCCGGTTCGCTCAAAACCGCAGGTAATGATCGACCAGAAGCGCGGCGAATAACAGCGAAAGATAAACGATCGAATAGCGGAACGTCTTCTTCGCCAATTCATCGCTGTATGCCAGGCAAATGCGCACTGCATAGATCAGGAACAATCCCCCCAACCCCGCCGCCGCGGCGAGGTAAATCAGTCCGCTCATGCGCGTGGAAAAGGGCAGCAACGTCACCGCGACCAGAATCACGGTGTACAACAGGACGTGCAGGCGCGTAAATCGATCGCCGTGAGTAACCGGCAGCATCGGGATTCCGGCGCGCGCATATTCGTTTTTGCGATACAGCGCCAGCGCCCAGAAATGTGGTGGGGTCCATGCGAAGATGATCAGGAAAAGTAGTAGCGCATCATGCGAAATTCCGCCAGTGACTGCCGCCCAGCCCAGTACCGGTGGCATTGCGCCGGAGGCTCCGCCGATTACGATGTTCTGCGGGGTGAGCGGCTTCAGCAACACCGTGTAGATCACCGCATAGCCAACAAACGTTGCCAGTGTCAACCACATGGTTAGCGGATTCACCAGCACATAGAGTAGCGTCAATCCCATACCGCCGACCGCTCCCGAAAACAGCACTGTTTCCTGGGAGGTGATTGTACCCATGGGCAGCGGCCTGGCACGAGTACGCGCCATCACGGCGTCGATCTTCTGCTCCACCAGGCAATTCACGGCAGCGGCGGAGCCGGCAACCAGCGCGATGCCCAACGTTGCAAACAGAACCGCCGTCCAGAAATGGCGGGACGACAATTCCTCGCCTGGCACCGCGAGAAACATGCCGATTACCGCGGTAAAGACAATCAGCGAAACCACGCGCGGCTTGGTGAGCTGCAGGAATTGTTGCAGTCGCGAGACGTAAGTTCTGGATGGAAGCGAAACCGACATTTACCGGCCGAACGGGGATGGCGAACGAGTGGCGAAGTTTAGCATTACCAGCGCAGCGAGTAACAGCGCGGCGACGCCGTTATGCGCGACAGCAACCGGCAGCGGCAGACCGCCCAGAACATTGGCTATTCCCAGCGTTACTTGTACGAATAGAAGCGCTAGCACCACGCCGCTCAATTTGCGCAACGCCGGCAGTCGCATCGCACGATGAGCGACATACGCCAAGATGAGGAAGCTCACCAGCGCACCGATGCGATGGGCCCAGTGAATTGCATTCAACGCATCGTTGGACAACGGCTCGCCGTCGGCCGTCATGCCCAGCTCACGCAAAAAATGGAACCCATGAGCGAAATCAGTGGTCGGCTTCCAGGTTCCATGGCAGGTCGGAAAATCCACGCAGGCCAGGGCAGCATAGTTCGTGCTGACCCAACCACCCAGTGCGATCTGTATTCCGAGAACGATCAGTCCGATCGCTGCCCACTGACGGATGCTGCGCAGAGCGGAAGGTTGGCCGCCCGTCAGTTGCAGATGGCGCGCGGACAGCCAGGCCAGCAAAGCAACCAACGTCATGCCGCCAAGCAGGTGCAGCGTAACGATTACCGGCTTCAGCAGCAGCGTCACCGTCCATTTTCCGAACAGACCCTGCACCACGACGACGACCACGAGCGCTAGTGGCAAACCGAATTTGCACGCGGGATCGTCCGGAGCCGCTGTCCGTTTGCGACGAGCGTTCAGCGCCCGTATAGCAATTGCCAGAATCATTACACCGACAAAAGACGCGAAATACCGATGGACCATCTCGCGCCACGCTTTCGGCAACGACACGGGGCCGTCAGGTGTCGCCACTTCCATAGCCTGGATCTGCTCCGCGGCGTGGTTGGGTGAAAGCTTTCCGTAGCACCCTGGCCAGTCCGGACAGCCGAGACCGGCATTGGTCAGGCGCACATAGGCCCCTAGCATCACCAGCGCCAGAGTCGCGAGCAGAGTGGCGACAGCCAGCGTACGCAGCGTCACCAAGCGTGAGAACACAATCAGTGCGACGAGCAGCGAACCGCCCCACGCCGCCGCGTGCAAGGCGTCCAACGAGAATTGCCAGATCGCAGGATTGCTCATCGTTTACCCTGCGCTACTTTCCGGTCTGAATCCAGCCGCCGGAAATCTTCATCAGTTTGTTGACGTCTTTTTTCATCCGTTGCGGATCGACGTTGCGGGGAAAACGCATCATAAGATTGCCGAACGGGTCGATGACGTAAATGTGGTCGCGCGGCGAACCGGAGGCCGGCAAGCGCGCGCGAAAATCGTCAGTGGCAGGCAGGATGGTGCGCGTACCCTGATACTCGGCTTCGATGGCCGGTGGCGGCCGCTCGCCGTCCGGAATCAGCCAGACGCGTTCGATGCGTTCCTGGTCCTTGCCCTGCGTGAGCCGGATCTGGCGCATGACGTATAACTTCGATTGGCAATAGTCGTCGCAGTTGCCGGAGTCTGCCATCAGGAATATCCAATTGCCGCGCAAGTCATCGAAGCGAAATGGCTTGTTATCCCTTGCGGGGATGGTTACTCCGGTCAATGGTGCGACCGCAATAAGTTCACCGTAGTTGGTGAAAGTCTGCGGTTTCCAGAAATAGTAAAACAGCAGCGAGCCGACGAATGGCGCCAGGCTAACCGCTCCCAGGAGGAGGAGCATCCTCCTGGTTTTTTTCCGATCGGGAAGATTTGACATGAAAAAATACGTAAAGAAAAATAATCAGGCCGCAAAAAGAAAACCATTGCACCGCGTAACCATAGTGCGTAGCGACGCCGAAATCCGGGCGCTCCCACGCGCGCAACAGCCCGTCGTTCAGATCATTCTGCTGCTGCACCACAATCGGCTGAACCTGAAGGCCGGTGCGGGCGACGTAACGCTCGACCGTCAGGTTCTGCCATACCGGGCCGCTGTCTTCGACCTTCGCAAGCTCGAGAAATCGCCCGGGTACGGACGCCATGCCAGTCACCTTGACGACGTATCCAGGCGTACTGAAGACAGGCAGCCGGGAGCGCTCGGGACCCGCAGCTATCCAGCCGCGATTGATGAGCACATGCATCGAAGATCCGCCGATTTTCAGCGGCATGACGACTTCGTAGCCGGCCGCGCCGTTGCGCGTCTTGTTGTCGAGCAGCGCCATGCCGTTCGGCACAAATTCGCCTTCAACCTCGACCCGCCTCATGCGTAGATCTTCTACGCTGGCGAGCGCAGCCGTCAAGCGAATGGGCGCATCGGACACGCCACGGTCGTAGGCCTGCTGGAGGCGTTCTTTTTCGTGCGCCCGATCGAACTGCCAGTTTCCTGCCACCGCAGTCAATACAATACCGAAAACCGTCGCCAACGGAGGCAACCAACGCGGCCGTCGCCGCGGGAAACTCGCACGCATAGTATCCGGTCGCATATGGAAGCGGCCCGCCTTATCCTTTACACTGCAATGCAGTTTTCCATTCTTCATCCGCCATGAGATTCGTCGTCATCGCCTTTCTCGTCATCATTGTCATGAGTCTCGGCTCGGCGATGTTCTATCTGATCCGCGACAAGGGAAAATCCGACCGCACCGTCAAGGCGCTGACGGTGCGCGTTGCCCTTTCCGTCACCCTGTTTCTGCTTCTGATGCTCGGTCATTACTTCGGCATTATCCCCAAGTCCGGCCTCTAGAAAAAAACAGCCGCACTTCCGTGCGGCCCTAGTTCCCCGCCAATTGCGCGGGAGCCCTCCTCTGTTGTTCTTCTTATGCTCTTATCTTCTTGCCGTCAGAGCCAGTATACGAGCACGAACAGCAGCAACCAGACCACGTCCACGAAGTGCCAGTACCAGGATACCCCTTCGAACGCGAAATGATGTTCGGCGGTGAAATGGCCGGCGAGGGATCGAACGAGGATAACGATCAGCATGATCGTTCCGACCGTCACGTGAAAACCGTGGAATCCGGTCAGCATGAAGAAAGTGGCGCCGTACGCCCCCATTCCCAGCGTCAGGTTCAGTTCGTGATAGGCATGCACATATTCATAGGCCTGCAGGGTCAGGAACAGGGTACCGAGCGCCACCGTGGCGACCAGCCCTGCGATCAACTGCGTGCGATTGTTCTTTTTGAGTGCCCAGTGCGCCCAGGTCACCGTTACGCCGGAAGAGAGCAGGATCAGCGTATTGAGCGCAGGAATGCCCCATGCACCCATCGGCGTGAAGGTTTCTTCGATGCCAGGGCCCGATATGGGCCAGTGAGCGGCGAAACCGGGCCAGATCTGCTCCATGGTGTCGCTGCTGGCGAGTCCCGGAACGGCCAGCACGCGCATGTAGAACAGGGCGCCGAAGAATGCGGCAAAGAACATGACCTCGGAAAAGATGAACCAACTCATGCCCCAGCGGAAGGAGAGGTCCACCTGCTTGTTGAACTTGCCCCCCTCGCTTTCGCGGATCACGGTGCCGAACCAGCCGAACATCATGTAGATCATGACCACCATGCCGGCGATAACGACCCACGGACCCGCTCCGACCTCGTTCATCCACAGCACGCCGCCGAATGTCAGCAGGAACAACGCGCAGGAGCCAACGACCGGCCAGTGCGACGGTTCCGGCAGGTAATAGCGTGTAGATTGGCTAAGCATTTATCGATTCTCCCCAAGTATCGCCATTGTTCCGTGGTTCATTTCTATCGTAAAGTCACCTTACAATGAACCTGACCAGCATGATCAGCGTGGTGACGAATATTACCGCGCCGATCACTCCCGCGACGATTATCTGTACCGGCGTAATGCCGGCAAAATCGTCTTGATTGTCGGTGCGCCTGCGCACCCCAAAAAACGACCAGAACACGGTTCTCAACACGCGCAGCGGCGACGATTTCGGCACTGGCTGCATTTCAACCGGATCAGCCGGCTTTGCCATTTTTCGTTGTAGCCGCGCTTGGCGCCGCCCCTTCGACATTGAAGAAGGTGTAGGAGAGCGTAACCGTCGTCACATCCTTCGGCAGCCCGGGCTCGATCACGAACACCACCGGCATGCGCCGCACTTCTCCCGGCGCAAAATTCTGCTTCGCGAAGCAGAAGCAATCCAGTTTGCGGAAATACTGCCCTGCAATCTGCGGTCCATAGCTCGGGATCGCCTGTCCGGTAATCGGATGATTCGACGCATTGCGCACTTCGTACATGACCTGCACCAACTGCCCGGGATGCACTTTCAGGCTCACCTGCATCGGCCGGAACTTCCAAGGCAGATCGCCGCGCACATTGGCATCGAACTCCAGTGTCACCAGACGGCCGGTGTCGATCTGTGTATTCGCCAGCGGTGCGTTCGCTTTTTCGACCTCATAAATGCCGGTGACTTCGCAGATCTTCTTGTACAGCGGCACCAGCGCATACCCGAAGCCGAACATTCCCATGGTCACGACCAGCAACTTGACCAGGATCACGCGATTCGCGTCTATCCTGCTCATGACCCGCGATGCAAAATAATCCCCACAAAAAAAGCCAGCGCCACGGATAACAGGATCAGCCCCGTCCTGAGGTTCCGGGCCTTCAGCCGCCTCGCCTGCAGTTCATCCATGGCTCAAAAACATGGCCGGCATGCCGTCCATAGATCACTTTACCGTCGGCGGCGTCTCAAAACTGTGGTATGGAGCCGGCGTCGGCAGATGGGTCCACTCCAGCGAATCCGCACCTTCCCACGGTTTCTGCGGTGCCTTTTCGCCGCTGCGTATGCATTTCACCACCACGTACAGGAACAGCAATTGCGCCAGACCGAAGCCGAATGCGCCGATCGACGAGATCATGTTGAAATCGGTGAACTGCGGCGCATAATCCGGGATCCGGCGCGGCATGCCCGCCAGGCCGAGGAAGTGCTGCACGAAGAAGATCATGTTGAAGAAGATCATCGACAGCCAGAAGTGCCACTTGCCGAGCGTCTCGTCATACATGTGCCCGGTCCATTTCGGCAACCAGAAATACACACCGGCGAAAGCCGAAAACAGTGCGCCCGCCACCATCACGTAATGGAAGTGGGCGACAACGTAATAAGTATCGTGCAACTGAATGTCGACCGGGACGATGGACAGGACCAGTCCGCTGAAACCGCCCAGCGTGAACAGGAACAGAAAGCCCATCGAGAACAGCATCGGCGTTTCGAAGCTCAACGAACCCTTCCACATGGTCGCCACCCAGTTGAACACCTTCACCCCGGTCGGTACTGCGATCAGCATGGTCGCGTACATGTAGTAGAGCTGGCCGGTCATCGGCAGTCCGGTGGTGTACATATGATGCGCCCACACCAGGAAGGACAGGATCGCAATCGAAGCAAGGGCGTATACCATCGAGGTATAGCCGAACAGCGGCTTGCGCGAGAACGCCGGGATGACCTGCGAAACCACGCCGAAAGCCGGAATCGCGATGATGTAGACCTCAGGATGACCGAAGAACCAGAAGATGTGCTGGAACAGAACCGGGTCGCCGCCACCGGACGCGTTGAAGAAGTGAGTGCCGAAATGGCGATCGGTCAGGGTCATGGTTACCGCGCCGGCCAGCACCGGCATCACTGCGATCAACAGGTAAGCCGTGATCAGCCAGGTCCACACGAATAACGGCATCTTCATCAACGTCATTCCCGGCGCCCTCAGGTTGAGGACGGTGGTGATAATGTTGATCGAGCCCATGATCGAGGACATGCCGAGAATGTGGATGGCGAAAATCGTCAGGTCCATCCCCATGCCCTGCTGGACGGAGAGCGGGGCATAAAGGGTCCAACCCACTCCGGGCGCACCGCCGGGAACGAACAGCGAAAGGATCAGCAGCAGCGCAGCCGGCGGCAGCAACCAGAAGCTCCAGTTGTTCATGCGCGGGAAAGCCATGTCGGGTGCACCGATCTGCATCGGGATCAGCCAGTTCGCGAAGCCGACGAAGGCCGGCATGATCGCGCCGAAAACCATGATCAGACCGTGCAACGTGGTCATCTGGTTGAACACTTCGGGGTTCACTACCTGCATGCCCGGCATGAACAATTCTGCCCGAATGACCATCGCCATGAAGCCGCCGGTCAGGAACATGATGAAGCTGAACCACAGGTACATCGTGCCGATGTCCTTGTGATTCGTGGTCTTGACCCAGCGCATGATGCCGCCGGGATAATGATCATGCCCGTGTGCGTGGTCGTGATCGTGGCCGATGACTGCGCTCATGGTTGTTTCTCCTCGATAGCCTGCGAATTTCTTTGCGTAAAAACGGATCGGATAGGCGACTACCTGGCTGCTTTCACCATGTAATCCACCGCGGCCACCACGTCGCCGTCAGGCAGGGTGACCATGCCGCCCTTCGGGGGCATTGCGTTCTTGCCTTTCAGCGCGCTGTTATGCAGCGCGTCCGCACCGGTGGCGATACGCGGCGCCCATGCTGCCTTGTCGCCGAATTTCGGCGCACCGGCCACGCCAGCAGCGTGGCAAACCGAACAGGTTTTGTCGTATGTACCTTTGCCGTCACCGCCGCCTGCGGCAGCGGCGGCGGCTGACGCAGCATTCGGTGCCGCTGCCGTCTTGTGCTTGCCTGCCCAGTCGGCGAAGTCTTTCGCGCTCACCGCCTCCACGACGATGGGCATGAAACCATGCTCTTTGCCGCAGAGCTCGGCGCACTGACCGCGATAGGTGCCGGGTTTGTCCACCTTGAACCACGTATCGCGAATGAAGCCGGGCACGGCATCCTGCTTTACGCCAAAGGCCGGTACATACCACGCGTGCAGCACGTCGTTGGCGGTGATCAGCACGCGCACCTTCTTGCCTACCGGCACTACAAGCGGGTTGTCCACTTCCAGCAGATAGTGTTCGCCTTTCGGCGCATTGCCGTAGATCTGGTCATGCGGCGTAGCTAGAACGCTGTAGAGTTGAACGCCGTCTGCAACACCGGAAAGTTCGCCCTCTCCCTTCAAATACTCATATCCCCATTTCCACTGATAACCGGTGATCTTGATCGTCATGTCGGGCGAGGATGTGTCGCGCATCGCCAGAACGCTTTTGGTAGCGGGCCACGCCATGCCGATCAGGATGAAGAACGGGATGACGGTCCAGAGAATCTCGACAGTGGTGTTTTCGTGGAAGTGCGCTGCTTTATGGCCTGCCGACTTGCGGTGCTTGATCACAGAGTAGAACATCACCCCGAACACGCCGACGAAGATGATCAGACAGATGATCAGGACGACGGTGTGGAGATCGTACATCTCGCGGGCTACCGATGTGTGCGGCTCCTGCAGATTCCATTTGGCTTTGTCCTGCGCCCAGACCAGGCCCGGGACCAGCACCGTCAACGCACCTGCGCCAATTTTCTGAAACAACGTCTTGATCATACTTCCCCCAAACGAGTGCCTTGTATTAACGGATTTTTAAGTGTTCTTTCAGGCGGCGCGCTGCCCGTCGGCTAGATGGATGCCGAGCTCCACTTCGTTTCAGGGGACCGCAATACCAACCTGCCGCTTTCCACGCCCCGGGGCTCCCTGAAAACCACCTGCGCCAAGTGCGATTGAGTTCGAATCTGCTGAAGCTTCCCCTGTCCCAACGCTCAATCACGACCTGATCGCCACGGACGATCATGCACTCGTAGTCGCCGGCATGGCGTTCCACATTTCGGATTGCGAAAACCACCACTAGAAGATCCAGTCCGCCGAAAGGCAGAACCAGCCATGCACCGTTGAACGCAAATCCCACGGAAATCGCAACAACGACCAGCGCAAGGGAAGCCAAAACGAGGAACCTGCTCCCCGAGGAGAGAGAGTTATTGCGCCGGGCGACGAGCATCAGTTTCGCCGCCGTTTCCCTACTGTTGCAATGCACGCCAAAGACCCGTTTCCTAATCCCCTGCGAAAGGCCGACAAGACGAAAACCATCGTTTTTCGCGGGCCGAAATGTAGCACATGGCCACCAGCCAGAGCAAGGAAGCAGGCCGGCTGGGCCCTGTGGACAATAGGTTCACAATGCCTTATAAGGTTCCGACCAATTGGGTTCGGAGATCTGCCGATGGCACACTCAATGATTTTGTCCAACGCGTTCGAATGCTTCCCAGCTGCGAGCGCAAAGCGATGATCGATCGGGACACGAAGATGCCAATCGTGGGCCGGATGCCAATCGTGGGCCGTTGGGATGTCTCGATTCTCGCGCGCGCTTCGGCGCACTATCCGTCGCGGTCCCTGCACGGGGGCGCACCCGGTGCTGTAGACAACCTCTCCTCCAGTTCATCGCTTATCGTCGACGAAATTCTGCCCAATCAACCGGGGCCACCACTATTATGATCTTGGCAATCGTATTCATTTTGTTGGTCGTTGGCTCCGTCCTGTTCCACTTCCTGAGTCCGTGGTACTTCACGCCGATCGCCTCCAACTGGGTTGCGATGGACGACACGATCAGCCTCACGTTCTGGGTCACGGGGTTTGTCTTCATCGCCGTCAATTTATTTGTGGCTTATTGTGTGATCCGCTACCGTCAGCGGAAGGGGAGCCGGGCGGTGTACGAACCCGAGAACAATAAGCTGGAGACGTGGCTTGTCGGATTGACCGCGGTGGGAATCGCTGCGCTGTTGGCCCCCGGCTTGTTGGTATGGGCGAAATTCGTCGACGTCCCGCAAGACGCGGCGGTGTTTGAGGTCGTGGGCAAGCAGTGGCACTGGAGCTTTCGCTTCCCCGGGGCGGACGGCAAGCTGGGTACCGTCGATGCCCGGTACGTCAGCGATAAAAACCCGTTCGGCTTGAACCCCGACGATCCAAACGGACAGGATGATGTCCTGGTAGCAAGCCCAGAGCTACATCTCCCCATCAACAAACCGGTCAAGGCGCTGCTCCGCTCCATAGACGTCCTGCACGATTTCGCTGTACCACAGTTCCGGGCCAAGATGGATATGGTGCCGGGCTCGGTCACCTATATCTGGTTTACCCCCACCCGGACCGGGAAATTCGACCTCCTCTGCAACGAATTATGTGGCGTCGGGCACTTCGCCATGCGTGGCAAGGTCGTAGTGGAAGAAGAGAGCGCGTTTCAGGCGTGGTTAAGCAGCTATCCGACGTTCGCGCAAACCTCGGCTCAAGTCGCCGGCAATCCTTCCGCGGGTGAGCCGCTCTATGCAGTGTGTTCCGCCTGTCATGGCTTGCAGGCGGAGGGTAATCCTGCGCTGCATGCGCCGAAATTGAGTGGGCAAGGAGACTGGTACCTGAAACGGCAATTGAAATACTTCCAGCAAGGCGCCCGGGGGACACACGACAAGGATGTCTTTGGAAAAATGATGGCGCCAATGGCGGCGACGCTTGGTGATAACGCCGCCATCGATAACGTCGTCGCCTATATAAGACGCTGCCGGATAATTCTGCTCCGGGCATGGTGAAGGGGAATGCGAAGAACGGTCAAAAGACTTATGTGACCTGCGCAGCCTGTCACGGTCCTGGCGGGCGGGGCACACAGTCGATGAATGCCCCCGTGCTGAAGGGTATGAGCGATTGGTATTTGGTCACTCAATTGAATAATTTCAAACAGGGGATTCGCGGCGCCCATCCAAAAGACATGTACGGTCCGCAGATGGCATCCATCGCCGCAATGCTGACCAGCGACCAGGCAACCAATGACCTCGTCGCCTACATCAATACCCTGCGATGATCAGCCCGCTCGAGCGCCATATATTATTGCCATATATTATTAATGTGCTGATGGGACTCGGGCGAGATAGAGCATAAATGAAGATTTAGCGAAGAGGAGATTTTGATGGAATACGTTGCGCATGACGCATCGGATTTTGCCCCACCTGCCGAAGTCGAGGAGATGGAACTCTACCATCCGAAAACTTTCGTGGGGAAGTACATCTGGAGCCAGGACGCCAAAGTCATCGCCATTCAGTACGCAATCACCGCGATCGGGATAGGGTTGGTGGCGTTGGTGTTGTCGTGGTTGATGCGGCTGCAACTGGGTTTCCCGAACAGTTTCTCTTTTATCGACCCAAGCAACTACCTTCAGTTTGTCACCCTGCACGGCATGATCATGGTTGTCTACCTGCTCACTGCGTTGTTCCTGGGGGGGTTTGGCAACTACCTCATCCCGCTCATGGTCGGCGCCCGCGATATGGTTTTCCCCTATGTCAACATGGTGAGTTACTGGGTCTATCTATTTGCCGTGTTGCTGCTGGTCGCGAGTTTCTTTGTGACAGGCGGGCCCACGGGCGCCGGCTGGACCCTGTACCCGCCACAGGCTATCCTCCGGGGCACGCCAGGGGCGACTTGGGGAATCATCCTGATGCTCGTTTCCCTGGCGTTCTTCATCATTGGATTCACCATGGGTGGATTGAACTATGTGGTGACGGTGTTGCAGGCGCGCACGCGGGGGATGACGCTGATGCGGATGCCCTTGACGGTATGGGGCATTTTCACCGCCACTATCCTGGCACTGCTGGCCTTCCCCGCCTTGTTTGTCAGCGCCATCATGATGTTGTTCGACCTGCTTCTCGGTACGAGTTTCTTCATGCCCGCCGTCGTCTCGATGGGACAACAGGGTGAGCACGCGGGAGGCAATCCGTTGTTGTTTCAGCACCTGTTCTGGTTTTTCGGTCATCCCGAGGTCTACATCGTCGCCCTACCGGCCTTCGGCATCGTCTCCGACCTGATCAGTGTACATGCGCGGAAAAACATTTTTGGCTACCGGATGATGGTCTGGGCGATTGTGGCCATCGGCGGCCTCAGTTTCCTTGTGTGGTCCCACCACATGTACGTCAGTGGAATGAACCCGTACTTCGGCTTCTTTTTCGCCACCACCACGCTGATCATTGCAATCCCCACGGCCCTAAAGGTCTACAACTGGGTGCTGACTTTGTGGCACGGTAATATCCGACTCAACGTCCCCATGCTGTTTGCCATCGGGTTCATCTTCGCGTTCATACACGGCGGGTTAACGGGCCTGTTCCTCGGTAACCCGACGGTGAGCGTACCGCTTTCGGACACCATGTTCGTGGTCGCGCACTTCCATATGGTGATGGCCGTGGCGCCCATCATGGTTGTGTTCGGGGCGATCTATCACTGGTACCCCAAGATCACCGGGCGCATGCTGGACGACACCCTGGGCAAATTCCACTTCTGGGTCACCTTCCTCGGGACCTATGCCATCTACCTTCCCATGCATTACCTGGGCTTTTTGGGCGTGCCGCGCCGGTATTATGCAGTGGGAGGCACGAACTTTATTCCTGAATCGGCACAGTCCTTGAACGCTGGTATCACCATCGCGGCCTTGATCGTGGGCGCTGTCCAACTGGTGTTCTTGTACAACCTGGTCTGGAGTTATTTCAAAGGCAAGCCATCGGGGGGCAACCCCTGGGGCGCCACCACGCTGGAGTGGCAAACCGCCGATACTCCGCCGAAGCACGGCAACTTTGGCCCCACGCTACCGGTGGTCTATCGCTGGGCGTACGATTACAGCGTGCCGGGCGCCGATGCGGACTTCATACCGCAAAACGTCCCGGCACGAGAGATCGCCCGTACTGGCAACAAGAAGTAGGCGATCCGGAGGCTAAGGAAGTGAGTATTTTTCAAGAATTGACGGCCAAGTCCTGGGCCACGGACCAGGGCAAGGTCGACGACCTTTACGCTGGACGCGCATCTTCCGGGCTTGCGAAGAAACTCGCTCTGAGGGTATTCCTTGCAGTAGTCACGGTCCTGTTCATGCTTTTGGTTATCGCATATGGCGGCCGGATGGCATATGAGGACTGGCGTCCCGCGCCTCAAGTAAGCTTGTTGTGGGCGAATACGTTAGTGCTGATATTGAGCAGTGTCGCCTTGCAATGGGCGCAGTACTCGGTACGTCGTGGGCGAATGGACGCCATGCGAGCCGGCCTGCTTGCTGGCGGGGCTTTCACCGTGGTTTTTCTGTTCGGGCAGGTGTTGGCCTGGCGGCAACTGGGCGCGATGGTTTATTTTGAAGTATCGAACCCTGCAATCGCGTTTTTTTATCTGATCACAGGATTGCATGGGCTGCACCTATTGGGCGGGTTGGTGGCCTGGGGCAGGACCGTCGTAAAAGTGTGGGGTAATTTTGACGTGGCGAAGGTCAGGCAGAGTGTGGAGTTGTGTACCGTTTACTGGCACTTCCTGCTTCTGGTTTGGTTGGTCCTTTTTGGTCTGCTGTTTACGGGGAATAATTTGGACATTTTATTGAAACTCTGTGGGATTAGGTAAACAGGGCCAAGGACATGATGCAAGCGACTCCGGCAAATACCATAGAACCCCTCGCGCTGCCTGAGGGCGTGCAAGGCATCGTCGCCGACTGGTCCTCGGACCAGCGGGCGTTCAAGAAGGTCCCGTGGGGCAAGGCCATGATGTGGATCTTCCTCCTCAGCGATACCTTCATCTTCAGTGCTTTTTTGATTTCGTACATGACCGTGCGAATGTCCACCACGGACCCTTGGCCCAACCCCAGTGAGGTTTTCGCTTTAACGCTCTTCGGCAACAAAATCCCGCTCATCCTGATCGCCATCATGACGTTCATCTTGATCAGCAGTAGCGGGACGATGGCCATGGCGGTCAAGTTCGGATATGAAAAAAATAGAAAGATCACCTTTATCTTGTTGCTGATCACCGCGGCATTGGGCGCCTCATTCGTCGGCATGCAGGCCTTCGAGTGGAGCAAGCTGATAATGGATGAGGGAATACGCCCCTGGGGCAATCCCTTGGGCGCCGCCCAGTTTGGCTCGGCCTTTTTCATGATCACGGGCTTCCATGGCACGCACGTGTCGATCGGCGTGATCTTCCTGATCATCGTGGCGACAAAGGTTATACGGGGGGATCTGGATCACCAAAGGCCAGGCTTTTTGACCGGCAGGAAGGGAAACTACGAGATCGTCGAAATCTTGGGTCTGTATTGGCACTTCGTCGATCTGGTGTGGGTATTCATCTTCGCATTCTTCTATCTCTGGTAAGGCAAATCATGGCACACGCGCAGGGGCAACAACATGCACACGCGCAAGGGCAACAGCATCCGATCGGCATTTATCTCAAGATCTGGGGGTTGCTCTTCATTCTCAGTGCCTTGTCTTATTCTGTCGACTACTTCCACTTTCACGGTTACCTCAGGTGGTTTCTGATCATCGTGTTCATGTTGTTGAAGGCAGGTCTGATCGTCTCCGTCTTCATGCACATGATGTGGGAGCGGCTGGCCCTGATGTATGCCATTTTGGTCCCAACGCTGTTGTTGATGGTACTTCTGGGCATCGGAGCGCTCGAAGCGGACTACACCTTTTTTATGCGGAGCGTCTATTTCGTGAAGGGATTGTTCTAGCGTAGCTAGATCGAATTGAGGCGTGCCCATCTTTTTTCGGATTCCGTTCCTTACTACGAAGACTGCCAATGACTAAAAAACGCTACACGACGAACGTTGTGATCATTCTTGGGATCGGTGTAGTGCTGATGCTGTTTATTTTCCTTCTTGTGGTCCATCACCACGACGTCCCCGACCGAGTCAAACAGGATCGCAGCGCGCTGTTGTCCATCGTTTCAAGTGTGGCCTAGCGGATCAGGCCTGTCCGCCAGGTCGACGTTGCTTCGGTGGAAACTTAGCGTCAGGCTGTGAAAATCGCGGCGGCCGCGCTGTCGCCCAGCCGCAACGGACAGCAGGTCTACCAAGCACTCATTTGCGGACCTCGAAGGCGACGGGTAACACGAGACCGCCGCGGAATTCCAGGTTGATGACGACCGAGTCGCCGGCGCGCAGTGTCCGCTTCGGATTCATCAGCATCAGATGATAACCACCCGGCGCAAAGATCAAAGTCGCGTTGGGTGCCAGTCCGACCTGCGACAGGTGCACCATTCCCGCCATGCCGTCCTTAACGATAGTGCGGTGAATCATCGCGCTCTCGAACCCGGAGCTGCTTGCGGCCACGAGTATTTGTGCCCGTGACGTGTTGTTTCGCAACGCCATGTATCCCGCCATCACGCTCATGCCGGGTGGCGTTTCCCTGATCCAGGCATCGCGTACGGAAACGCCCGCCTCTTCACTCGCGGCGCAGACGAGGGCCAGCGCCGATATCAGGCAGACGAAAACCGGATGCCGCCATCTCATGTCGCATTGCCTGCTTCAAGCTCCCGCGCCACTTTGAAACGCTTGCTGATCGCCTCCGCATCATGGGGCGGCGTGAACACGGCATAATATCGGGCTCGTGGATCCACCAGAAATACCGCCGTAGTGTGAGTGACGGGATAGTTTTCCATACCCGGTGCGATCGCAACCTGATATGCGGCGCCTAGTTGACCGGCCAGGTTACCGATCTGAGCGTTGTCGCCCGTCACGCCGATAAAGCTCGAATCAAAATAGTCCACATACTGCCTGAGCTTGCGGGCGGTATCGCGATTTGGATCGACCGAGATAAAGACGAATTGGATATTTTCGGCGCCAACCATACTCTTGGCGATGTTGTCACGCGCGCGGGCCAGTACCGCCAGGGTCGTCGGACAGATGTCCGGGCAATGGGTGAAGCCGAAAAAGAGAAATGACCATTTACCCTTCAAGCTTGCAAGGTCAAACACGCGATTCTTGTCGTCGGTGAGCGCAAAGGCCGTCAGTGGCTTCGGATCGGGGAACAATGTCATCACCTTGTCCGGCAGTAACATGGCTCGAGAATCGTGTTCGCGATCTATATCAGCGAGCCACACTCCGGCAAGCATCGCGGCCAGCGTGACGCTCGTTATCATGATGCTGAATTTGAGAGCTGTTTTGTTCATGACCGCGCAATGAGGAAATCCTGAGTGCGCCGCCGACTACGTCGTGGCGCGGTCGAAGTAACCGGTGGAACCCGAACAACACCAAAAGTTTCCTTCAGTGCAGGATCCAAGGCGGCGGCGCAAGACCGGTAGGCGCTAACCGAGAGATTCAGGTGTAGAGCAAGCCTAAGGTGTCCGGATAATTGGAAAAGATTCTCCAGGGTCACGAATGGCGAATCATCGCCCCCTTTTGCTGCAAAGCGATAATCCAGTGCGGGGCGGATGTTCCCGTTCCTGCCAGCTCCACTCGCGGGTGAGATTTCAGCACATTCTCCAATACCCCTTCTTGCTGGGGCTCGAGATCCATAAAGAAGATATGCTTTCCGTCGCGCAGCGCTTGTTCGAAACGGGCGAAGTTGTGGTTGGGTTTCTGGATTCCAACCAATCCACCTTCCCACGTGCAAAAGCCAAGCAGCACGACAGCGAGGAAAATGACAGGAGTCCAACCGGCAGCGGATTTCGTCCAGCCAGCGAAATAGGCGATGGCAAGAACCAGTACGCAAGCGCAAAGCCCGATGACGACGCCTCGTATCGTTGAGTGGACAATATCGTTCTTCATGAATGACTGGACCTCGTGGAGATGATGATGATGCTCCACCTCCGCGTCGTTGCGGCTGAGCACGTGGATCTGCGCTGTGGAAACGCCGGCGGCTTCCAGCTGCTCTTCAAAGACTTCCAGGTCGTCCAGGTTGTTGCTGATAAAATAATGCCTTAGCATGTTCATAGTCGTCTCCACCTAGTTAATTAACTGGCATAGCTGACTCTGATTCAGGCCCGCTTTTGTAGCCCGCTGGCTTCATTCTTCCTTGCCGGTCCTCGGCCGTCACCCGTACCCGCTTGTGCACCGAAAACCGGCTCTGGCGCATTCAAGCATCCGGGATTGTAGCTCTTTGGAGACAGTCATCTCAATGGAAGGTGGATTGCAGCGCCTCGTTGATCACGATGCGGTAAAGCTTCCGAGCATATGCGATGAACTCCGCATTCAACGCCAAAGCACCGGTCAGGTAAAGCAACCCGCTCATCGCTGTGACGAACGGCAGCACCGCAACCGCCGCAAGGAGAATCGTATGGAACAAAATACATTGGCGCGTGAATTTGCTGCCATGCGTGACCGGCAGCATGGGGATGCCGAGTTTCGCGTATTCCTGCTCGCGGTATAGGGCCAGCGACCAGAAATGCGGCGGCGTCCAGCGGCGGACGACATGGTTCAGCTTCACTACGCTCGTCTATGCCGGATGTAATTCAGACGGCAATACACCCGGCGCGAACGACTCTCAGCGAAAGCTGTTTTCCAGCACCTGCAAGTCGAGACAAGACGCCTCCGCCTCAGTAGTCCCGACTGCGAACGGGACGATGCCCAGCAACGGCGCGTCGAGCCGTTTACACAGTGTCTGCACATTCCGCTCGACACCGGGTGTGGTGGCATCGAGCCGATTCGCCACCCATCCGGCGAATTGTAACCCCCGGCGCTGCACCGCCTCGGCGGTAAGCAGCGCGTGATTCAGGCAACCCAGGCGCATGCCCACCACCAGCAGCACCGGTAGTTCCAGCAATCGCGCCAGGTCCCCGAAGTCCTCGCGTTCATTGAGCGGAACCAGGAAGCCGCCGGCGCCCTCCACAACCACCCGGTCGGCGCGAGCCGCGAGCGCAACGTAAGCATCGCGGATCCGTTGCAAGGAGATCGTCTCGCCAGCCAGTTCGGCGGCGAGATGCGGCGCGATCGCGGGTTGAAAGCGGTAGGGATTGATCAGATCGACCGGCAGATTCACGTTCGATACCGCAGCCAGCGCCGCCACATCTTCGCTCACGAGACCGCTGTCAATTCGCTTGCACCCGGCCGCCACCGGTTTCATACCGACCGTGCGCAGCCCGCGGCGCGCGAACGCCCGCAGCAGCGCGGACGCGACGCGCGTCTTGCCCACACCGGTGTCGGTGCCGGTGACGAAAATGCCGTGAGGGGTGAGGGGTGAGGGGTGAGGGATCAAATCAAACCCCTCAACGCGGCTTGATGTCGATGACCGGACGGCCACCCGGACCGAGACGCGGCTGCGGTTTCCAGGCGTGTCCGTAAATTACTTCGAAAGTCGCCGGCAGGCGCGCGTCCCGCCGAAAAGATTCGTAGCGCAGCTCGATTTCCTTCAGCGCGCGTTTACCGGTCAACCCGCGATTGCGGCCCGCGGCGACATTGTGCGCACCGATTGCCTTGAGCTCCCGCATCAGGGTTCGTACGTCGGCGTAAGTCAGGGTCAGGTATTCCATATCCATGACCGGATCGGCAAAACCGGCACCGATCATCATGTCGCCGATATCATGCATGTCGATGAAGCGGTTGACGTGGATCCTGCCGTCGCCGGCGCAAGCCGTGCGCAGTTCCTTCAGCGTATCCGGGCCAAACGTCGTGAACATCAGCAAGCCGCCAGGCCGCAATATGCGCTGGCACTCGGCGAATACCGCTGGCAGGTCCTCGGTCCACTGGAAGGCAAGATTGGACCAAACCATGTCCACGCAGCCGGATCGTATCGGCAACTGCTCATGGTCGCCGCAGACGAATACCTCCCGGGTCCCTCCAATCCATTTTTTCCAGCGCGGGCACCGAAGTCGAGCGGCATGCAGCATTGCCGGGGCGATATCGAGTTCGATCAACATTGCCCGCGGGAAACGTTGACGCAGTGATTGAGCCGCAAACCCGGTGCCGCAACCTGCATCAACGATGGCTCCTGGATCGAGTTTGACGAGATCCAGACGCTCGAGCGCACGCGCACCGATTTCCCGCTGCAGAACAGCGGCCTGATCGTAAGTCGATGCAGCCCGTTCGAATGATCGCCGCATCTGGCGTTTGTCCAGTGCTGCCGGTTCGCTCATGAATAGGGTCCGCTCATGAAAGCGACGGCTCCAGTTGCCGCAGCAACGTCACCAATAGATCCACGTCCGCCTCCGTGTGCGCAGCGGACAGGGAAATGCGCAATCGAGAACTCCCCTTTGACACTGTCGGCGGACGGATGGCCGGAACGAGGATGCCTTCGTTGGCCATCGCGGCGCTCAATGCCACGGCTTCGGAATTTTCCCCGACGATCAAAGGCTGGATCGCGGTCTGCGAAGAAAGCAACCGCCACTTGCGCAATTCGAGCGTACCGGAAATCCGCGCGGACAATTCGATAAGGCGCTGGCGCCGCCAGGCTTCGGCGCGCATGAGTTCGACGCTTTTCATCAGCGCCGCCGCCAACGGCGGCGGACTCGCGGTGGTATAGATGTAGGTGCGCGCGCGTTGAATGAGCAGCTCGATGAGTTGCTCGCTGCCGGCGACAAACGCACCGGACACGCCCGCTGCCTTGCCCAGCGTGCCAACATAGGCAATGTGCGGAGAATCGAGTCCAAAATGGGCCAGTGCCCCGCCGCCGCTTTTACCCAGCACTCCGAACCCGTGTGCATCATCCACCACCAGCCAGGCTCCGAAGCGTTCGCACAGGCGCGCGATATCGGATAGCGGCGCGATGTCGCCGTCCATGCTGAAGACCGCGTCGGTTATGACGAGTTTGTCTGCCGCGCGGGAACGCATCAGAAAGGCTTCGAGTGCAGTCGGGTCGCAATGCGGATAACGTTTGCATCGTGCCCGGGACAAAATCATCGCATCGTTGAGGGACGCGTGATTCAAGCGATCGGCGAAGATGTCGCTGGAGCGTCCGGCCAGAACAGTGACGACAGCAAGGTTGGCCAGATAACCGGATGAGAACAACAGCGCCCGGGGCAACCCTGCGAATCCTGCGAGCGCCCGTTCCAGGTCGTCGTGGGTACGATGATGCCCGCTCAACAGATGGGAAGCGCCGGCGCCGAGACCAAATTGGCGTATCGATTCGGCCGCCACTTCGGCGATGCGTGGATCCGCCGCCAGTCCCAAATAGTCGTTACTGCAAAAGGACAGATACTCCCGCCCATCGACCCTGACGCGCGCACCCTGCCGGGATTCCAGAACGCGGCGATGCCGGCGCAGCCCCTGCTGTTCCAGATCGGCAAGTTCGGCAACAAGGTCGCGCATTGCAGGATCGGATCGCGGTTCGATGACCGAACGGAACACCGAAATCCCTCAGTTGGTGCCCGCGCCTTCTTCGCGGCTTTCCATTGGCTTGATGCCAAGTTTGTCGAACAGCATGCGATCGCGATCGGCCACGGGATTGGGCGTGGTCAGCAGCTTTTCGCCGTAGAAGACCGAATTGGCGCCGGCTAAAAAACACAGCGCCTGCGTTTCTTCCGACATGTCTTCGCGGCCTGCGGACAGGCGCACCATGGCTTGCGGCATGGTGATACGCGCCGCGGCGATTGTACGTATGAACTCGAAAGGATCGAGTTCAGGGGTGCCGTACAATGGCGTGCCCTTCACTTGCACCAGATTGTTGATCGGAACACTTTCGGGATAAGGATCGAGGTTGGACAGTTGGGCGATGAGCGCGGCGCGATTTGCACGCGTCTCGCCCATGCCGACGATGCCGCCACAACAGACGCGGATACCGGCCTCCCGCACTTTCTGCAGAGTGTCGAGCCGGTCGTCCTGATCGCGGGTGGTGATGATTTCACCGTACAACGCGGGATCGGTATCGAGATTGTGATTGTAGTAGTCGAGTCCCGCATCCTTGAGCTGTTCAGCCTGCCCTGCCTTGAGCATGCCCAGCGTAGCGCAGGTCTCCAGGCCAAGCGCTTTGATCTCTCGCACCATCTTCGCCACCTGTTCCAGATCGCGTTGCTTCGGCCCACGCCAGGCTGCGCCCATGCAGAATCGCGAAGCGCCATTGTGCTTTGCTGCCCTCGCGGCCCGAACGACCGCATCGACCGACATCAGCGCCTCGTTTTCCACGCCGGTGTGATAGCGCGCGGCCTGCGGACAATAGCCGCAATCTTCGGGACAACCCCCGGTCTTGATGGACAGCAGGGTGGAAAGCTGCACTTCATTGGGTGCAAAGTGCTGCCTGTGAATCTGCTGAGCTTGATAGATCAGATCACTGAACGGAGCGGACAACAGCGCTTCAACTCGGATAACGGTCCAGACCGCGGGTTTGGCGGCGGGTTTATTTCGGATGATGGTTTGCGCGACGTCGGGCATGATGCTATCCGTTGCAGGTTGGAATTTGGACATAGGGATGGTCGGGGAAGCGCTGATCCGTGTCAAATTCAATTTATCGCATTTTTGACGACTGTCTGCCGATTGCCCAATGGCTGATGTCTCCTGTTTGCCTGCTGTGCGGCGGGCGCGGCGATGGGGATGGCCTGTGCGGAGGCTGCCGCAACAGCTTGCCCAGGCTGGCAGGCACGCGCTGTCCGGTCTGCGCGATACCTGATCCGACCGGAGAACTATGCGGACGCTGCCTCAATAAGCCACCGCATTTCGATCGTGTCGTTGCGCCATTCATGTATGAATTTCCCGTCACAGTCCTGATCCAGGGGTTGAAGTATCGCGGCAATCTTGCCTGCGCACGACCGCTGGCCGCGGGTTTGGCCGAGGCGCTGGACGAAGAGCCCGGTCCGGATCTGATCATTCCAATGCCGCTGGCGCGCGCGCGACTGGCGGGCCGTGGATTCAATCAGGCGATGGAAATTTCGCGACGGCTGGCAACGGACTTTGGCCTGGATATTTCCGTCGACATCTGCCATCGGCTGCGCGAAAGCGCTCCGCAGGCAGTCCTGCCATGGAAGCAACGCGCGACAAATGTGCGCAACGCCTTTGCGTGTGATGTTGATGTGAGCAGAAAATCAGTGGCCGTCGTAGATGACGTGCTGACCACCGGAGCGACGCTCAACGAACTGGCGCTAACGCTCAAACGCCGCGGCGCGCGCGAAGTCATCGGCTGGATTGCGGCGCGAACACCCGCGCCGGGCGAAGTCTGACGACTATTTTTTCTTCTGGGCGGAAAGCTCGCGCAACTGTCGCTCGACGAATTCCTGCAGCTCCGGCGTCAGTTGCCTCGACTCGATGGCGTGCTGAAACGCGTCGCGCGCTTCCGCGGATTGATTCGCGGCGCGCAAGGATATTCCGAGACCCATCATCCAAACGCCGTTGCCGGGTACACCACGCAGGGCGGCGCGATAATAGTCCACCGCCTCCCGGTGCCGTCCTTCCCGCTGCAACAATGCCGCGAGGAAGGCATGGAAGTCGGGATCGGATTGAACATAGGGTAGCGCGCCCACCATCGTATTGATCGCACCGGCTACCTCGCCGCGCTCCACTTCCAGACGCGCCAGTACCATGGCATGGCGCGGCTGCCGCGGATTGATCTCGAGCGCCTTGCGCAAGAGCTGTTCCGCCTCGTTGTTGCGCCCGTTGTCCAGCAGCAGCCCGAGCAACGCCTGGCGCGCACCACTATGCGACGGATCCTGCTTCAGCGCGTCGCGGAAATCCAACTCGGCCGAATTCGCCCGGCCCTCCTGAAGTTGCGTTACACCCCTGCGGAATGCAATCTCGGCGCGTTCTGGTGGCGTCACCTCACGCATCTGCTTGTCGATCGCGCCCGGTGCGTTCTCCGCGACGGCCAACGGACCCGCAGCCGGGGGCGCTACTCGCTCGGGGGTGGTCGCAGTTGGCTTGGTTACCGCTTCGATCTTGGCTACGGTATCCGGTGCTTGCGGTTTTTCAGCTCGAGATAAGGGCGCAGCTACGACATCCACGACCGGTCTTGCAACGCCGGGCTTCACATTGCGCCCGGTACCCGCCGGTTTCTCCGGCCGCGCCGACAGCGGACCAATGAGGCTCAATTCATCCGAGCGCCTGGAGACGGGGTTGAACGTTGCCGTTTGCGCAGGCGGCCCCGCCACCGGCACCTTCGCTGCTGGCACAGGCGCCGGCAAAAGCACCGCAGTCGGCTTGGAAGCGATCTGCTGGGCGTTGTCCTCCGGTGCTCGACGGCCGCTAGAGATGAAAAAAGCCACTGCGATAAGAACGACCACGAGTACTGCGGTGACCACGTACATCCGGAGGGGCGATTGCGGTCGATCTGGGACGGCACGCACGTAAGGAGGCAGGGTTTTCAGCTCGGACTCGGATGCATGACGCTTTTCGAGGTCCTGCAGAACGTCGTTGATCAGACTCATTGATTCAGATACCAGTAAATCAACGCTGCGACGCCGCCCATCGCGACGGCGCCGGCCCAGACCATCGGAGAATAAACTGGTCGGGCGGAGGGTGTGTCCTTCGCTGCGCTGCGAACATGCGCTGAGGATACATAGTGATTGCCCTCTCCGTATGCCGCCAGCATCGCCTTGTGCGCGAGCACATTGATCAATCGCGGCACGCCTCGACTCGCCTTGTAAAGCGCATCCAGTGCCGCGGCGTTGAACAGGCGATCGCCCATGTACCCGGCAATCCGGAGGCGATGCGAAACGTAGTACTCGAGTTCGCGACGTGAGAGCGGCGAGAGATGATATTGGAACGTGATGCGTTGCTGCAGTTGTCGGACCGACTCGTGAGCCAGCTTCGCGTCGAGTTCGGGTTGTCCGAACAACACCACCTGGAAAAGCTTGCGCTTCTCGGTTTCCAGATTGGACAACAGACGCAACGATTCCAGCGTTTCCAGCGGCATTGCCTGTGCTTCATCCAGGCAGACCACCACGCGCTTGCCCGCCCGCGCGTGCCCGAGCAGCACATGATTCAAGGCTTTCAGAAGGCCATGCTGGTCGTCATCGCGATCGAAATCCACGCGCAGCTCTTCGGCCAGAGCCAACAGCAACCCGTGCGGGTCGAGCAGCGGATTGGGAATATAAGCCGTAACGTTGTCGTCGTCGAGCTGGGACAGGAATCGGCGGCATAACAAGGTTTTGCCGGTCCCGACTTCGCCCGTAACCTTCATGAACCCTTCGCCGTTGACCGCAGCGACCAGTAGCGTATTGAGTGCCTCCTGATGCGGAGTGCAGGCAAAAGCGAAACTCGTATCAGGCGTCAGTCCGAACGGTGGCTCACGCAGGGCGAAATGGGTGCGGTACATCGTCAGCGCTGACGCCGGATCGGCGTGACAGCCGGATTTTTCGCGGCGCCGGGATGATTACTGCGCCGGCACAGCAGAATTTGCGGGCTTGGGTCTGAACGTGGGGCGGTCACTGCGTTCGTAAGCATCGATGCGCTCTTTGGCATCCAGTATATCCTGACGCCAAGTTGCGTCGTTTTCGATGACGGTTGGTTTGAGCAGGATCACCAGCTCGCTTTTTGTAACAGAGCGGCTCTTGCTACTGAAAAGATTGCCGACCACGGGCAGGGTTCCCAATACTGGCACGCCGCTGCTGTCGCGCGTAGTCGTTTCCTTCATCAGACCACCGATGGCGACGATGTTTGAGTTGGACACCCGCACGATGGTGTCGCTCTCGCTGATCGTGCTGGATGCCAGCGGCAGCCGGAAACTGCCAGCCGTGCCAAGATCGATATTCTTTGTCTTTTCAATGACACTGGAAACCGACGGGTGAATATGCAGGATGATCTGATTGTTTTCGTCGATTTGCGGTGTCACATCGAGCGCCACGCCGGAGAAGAACGGCGACACGGTAATGGTCGGCGACTGCGTGCTGGAGGTACCAACATTTGTGGTAGTCGTGGTGATATTGGTTACGAAGAACTCGTCGGTGCCGACTTTCAGCACCGCTTTCTGGTTGTTCAGAGTGGCGATGCGCGGGCTGGATAACACCTGCAGATTGCCTTGGGTTTCAAGAAAAGATATCAATGCGGCAAAGTTACTGGTCTGGAACGCGAGGCCGAACAAGGATCCAGGCGTGCCCAGACCCGCGCTGATCACGCCTGGCGCCGCCGGATCCGAAGAGAGCAGCGAACTCGAGGATACCGTACCGTCCGGATTGCGCGACGTAAAGGCACTGATGGTCCCGCTAGGCGTAAGCGTCCCGCCGGGACCGAGCACGCCGCCGGCCAGCCGGCTGTTCGCGCCCTGGCTGAATGCAGCCCAATTGACCCCCGTCTGATGACTGTCGGACAGCTGTACTTCGATGATCTTGGCTTCCAGCATCACTTGACGCTCGATCACCACCTGCATGGTCTTAAGAAATTCGGCGACACCGCGCAATTCCGAAGGCAATGCGCGTACGACGATCACGCCGGCCTGGGGGCTCATCACCACGATGCGTCCGCCTTCTTTGCCGACGATGGCGCGTAGTGCGGCATCTATCTCTGCCCAGAAATCGTTGTTCGAAGTGGTGCTGATGCGGCTGCTCTCAAGTGCCGTTGTCGACGCGCCGGTGCCGCTCGTGGTGCCGGGCTGCGCGGTAGCCCCGGTAGTGGAAGAGGAATCGGTTAGGGCTCCGGATGTCACCCTTACCTCGGTCTTGCCCTTGCGCTGGCTCATCAGGTAGTTCACCTGGTACACGCGCGTTTGCAGGCTGAGAGGCTCGATCAGGATGCGATTGCCCTGCATTTTGTATTCGTAACCGTAGACCTCGCGAATCGTATCCAAGGCTTCGAATACCGTCACATCGCGCAGGTTCACCGAGATCTGATCCTTGACTCCGGGATGCACAACCATGCTGTAGCGGGTGCCGGAAACGATCGCCATGAACACCTGACCCGCTGGTGCATTGTTGACCGCCAGATCGAATCGCGGCTCGATCGGCCGACCGTCGACCTTCGGCATTTCCACCGTCAGCGGGGGCAATAGCGCACGGCCGACGTCCTCGGACTGAGGGGTGGATTGCCGGAGGCGCGAGGCATTGGACATTTCTTTCTTCGCGCTGTCGTAAGTCGTGCCGGTGGGCGTCATCGTCGCGCACGCACCCAGCAGACTCAGCAGGAACACGGCGAGAGTCCGTCTCATGGCATCACTTGTATTTTTCATTTCTTCATTCCGGAGTGACTGGATCTCGCAGCTTTCGTGTTTTTTTCCACATCCGGCGCGTGCGTGCGCTTAGCCATGCCGGGGCTTGCATCGGCGGCGTCCAGCCTCATCACATCGGGAAACAGGTGGACAACACGCAATCCTTCCTGCGTGCGCAGCGTCACGCGCTCCTCTGCAACGGCAATCAGTTCGGCACCCGCAATCGAGCCGCCCAGCTGAACGACCTCACCGTTGATGATCGCGTAACGGCGTTCGGGCGAAATGAGTACCGACTGCAGAACCCATCCCGACTGTTCGATCTTGCCTGCGGCTCCCTTGGCACTCGCAGCCGGCGGAGGCCGGGTCGGATCACGCAAAGCCTGTGCGGCTGCTGTCGATGCGGTCACGACGCAGATCAGTGCGGCCAGGATCGGCGAATAGCGCATCAAACGACCAGCCACGCTTCCTCCAGACTGAGGGTATACAGCGTAATCGTCATGAGCACTCGTGGGTAGTCGACGGCGTTCACGCTGGTGCGTGCGAAAAACATGCGCCATGGAAGTTTCTCCAGTCGCGCCTGATACTCCAGCAAGTCAAGATAGTTGCCTTCGACCGTCAACTCTATGCCGTGTTTGTAGACCAGATTTTTCGACGGCGCGGCTGATTTTGCCGCCGCGTTGTCGGCATGGGCGCCCGCCGGTTCCATCAGGGCTGCGACCGGAAGCGTGCGCAGTTTCACCAGACGCACGTGTGAATCGCGGCTCAGCATGTCTTCAAGAACCCTGACCATCCGGTTGGGCGGCACCAGCCCCTGCTGAACGCTTCGCAGCTCGGTGTCATAACTCCCCAATTGACGCCGCAGATCATCGATGCGCTTGCGTCCTTCCGCATCCGCATCCTGGTTGAGCAGGCGGGACATTTCCGCGTTCTGCTTCTGCAATTGGGCGAGATCGATGCGGTGCTTCTCGGCATTGGCCGCCAGGATTTTATGTTTGGCAAGCGCGCCATCGATCGCCAGGACAAAGCCCAATCCGGCAATGATTGCCACCCCGGCCGCGAACACCATCACGCGCTCGCGCGGCTTCAGGGCGTCAAATCTGCGAGCCAGCTTTCCCCATGCCTGCCTCATTGCGTACCAGCCCTGGGCACGGCAGTCGCATCCGGCTTGGTAGCCAGCCTGAATTCCACGTAGTTGGGACGGACCGGGTTCTTGGCAGCGGGATCGGGCGCAGGCTCCTGGATTACCAATTCCGAAAAGGGATGCCCCTGCATCGCATTTTCCCCGTTCAAACGCTTGAGATAACTCGGGACATAGGCGGCTTGCAGCGCGCGCCCTTCGACCGAAACGTCGCGTCCCGCAGTCGCGATGCTCAATCCGGTCAACCAGACGCCTTCGAAAGACTGGCGCGCGAACGCCCTGAAATGGTCGGAAAAGCCACGGGTATCCCCGAGTTCGCCAGAGTGCAGCATGTTCATGGCTTCCTGCCGACCTTTGACGTCCCCCTCCAGCTTGGCAGCCTCCTCGGTAATCCGCGGATCGTGCTGGCGCGATGCCATTTGACTTCCCAATCGTTGCGCGTCGGCCTGTGCGGTAGCCACCTGCCGCTCCAGTTCGCGCTCCTGTTGCTCAGCGGAACGCAAGCTGATCGACTGATAGCCGGCGATCGCGACGACCAACGCTGTAGTCGCCACCCATCCGGCGGCTGCGCCCTTCATGGACATCAGCGCGCGTTTCGCCTCGAAGGCCGGGTTATACAGGTTGATCTGCTGCGGCATGACTGTTTCTTCTCCGTCCTATGCCGATTCGACACGCAACGCCGTGCCGAGCGTCTGCCACCGCATCATCTGTTCAGTCGGTTCGCGCAGTTCCGGCACCTCGTGAAAATCGAGAACATCGCCCAGATTCACCGGTTCCACCGGTGCTGACAGATTTCCCGCAAGGTAGGCGGACAATCCCAGTTCTTCCGGCAATGGCGCCAGCAGCAGACGCGCAAGCGGAATGTTGCTGAACTGGCGATCGAAGTGATCCAGCGAGCGCTGCAATTCCAGGGCAATGCGTTCGAACAATTGATCGCGCACCTCCGTCCGCACATCGACGAGTTGATCGAGACTGATCTCGATCCGGCGTGACAGATAAAGTTCGCCTCTGGCGCTGAACGTGAGCAGTCCACCTTCCTCGCTGAAGCTGAGCATAGCCAGGGCGCGCTGGTCGGATTCGAACAGGGTGGCGAGATTACGCTGCGCCATCTCGGCGACCTCGATTACGCGCAACGGAATCTTGGCCTGCGCGAACATTTTCATGCGCGCTTCAATGTCCTGGTTGCGCGCCGACACCGCGTAGACCGATCGGCCGCGATTGGCAGCAGCCTGGTCTGCGGGAATCGCCACGACATCGACGGTCGCGGTCTCCACCGGATACTCGAGAAAGTCCTTCAGCCGCCAGCGCACGGCCGACTTCATCTCCGCTTCGGGAACGTTCGGCGCATCGATCAATTGCAACTGGTATTGACGTGCCGGCAGCAGGGTCGCACAACTGAACCGATCCAGATGCGCTTCGCGGCGTAGCCGCTGCAGCGTCTCGACTTCGTCACCCACATTGGGGAATTGCGCGCACACATTTACGACTGGCCGCCCCGAACCGTTACGACGAACCTGCCCGACCTCTGCGCGATTGCCATAGAGGTTTACCGCCGCTAATTCGGCAGCCCGTTGTCGGGAAAACAGAGGGCGCATCGATGTCATCTTAATTTTGCGCTCGAAGGTATATCAATAACCCATTGTCGTCAATGCGGAATTTCAGACTTCAATTGATTTAATAAACTTCACGCAAATAGAGAAATTGATCTGCGCTTTTGAACACGCCAAATGCCGCTCGCCCCTGCGGGTTTTTGTCATAGGTCGCGGCTCCCCAGTTACCCTGTAGCCAGATTTTACTTGCGCCAGTCGCCGGAGTAGAACTCGCCCCGACGCAGGTGTTGCCCGAGGCTGTCCCCAGATTTACCGTCAGATCCACCGCGCCATCGTTGCTACTGCCGGGTTTGGTGAGCTTCACAGTCGCCGCTCCGGAACTGAACGAGAGCGTGCCGGTTGGACTCATCTGCGTCTCGCAGGTGGGGCCCAGGTTCGTTCCGGCGACGAAACTGAAGCTCACGTCACTCGCCAAGAGTGTCGTGCAACTGTCAGCGCTGTTCGTGACGAAGAGACCACTGCTGTTGTAGTACTCGACGGTCAGTGGCAATGGCAGGTCGAGCAGTGTGCTGCCGAAAGCGTTGCCGAGACGCATGCGCCCGAAGCGCATCTCCTTGGCGGTCACGGGCGAAAACGCGATGCCGTTGCCAGCGGTCGCCGCGCTGAACGCTGCCGGATTGCCGGCAAAGACAACGGAGTCGCCGTCGATTATGTTGAGTGCCAAGGCAATATCTGCATTGAACGGCAAATTCGGCGTAGTAGTGCTGCGAGTAAACGCGAGTCCCGTACCCGATGAGAACGTTAGCGTGCCAACGCCGCTGGCAAATGCCCCTATGGCAGGATCAGCGGTCGTTAGCGGCAGCGAACTGTAGTCGAGCAAAGGCGTCGTGCCGCCGCCCAGGGCGTCGAACCGTGAATAACGCCCCGATTGTGTGCTGTACGGCGCCTGATTCAGGCTTGTGCCCGCGACATTGGAAAACTTGGCGTACGAGCCGGCGTAGTTCGCGGTGGTCGCATTGGTCAACCCGTTGGTCGTGCCATTTCTCGCGGTCACCGTGATTACCGGCGGAGTCGAATACGCGAATGTCTGTCCGACATAGCTGAACGTTCCACATGCAGGTGCAAAGGAAGGCGCATTCAAACTCACGTTGAAGTTGTCAGGGATGAAACGTCCGAAGCCGCTTACACCGAGAGTCTGGGCAACAGCGGTGCTGCCCAGCAAACAGCCGTACTTTCCACTGACGAGGGAATTGGAAAAATCGGCGGTGCAGTCACTGGCCTGATCGACGCTGGTAAAGCCGGAGTCGAAAACGGCATTGGCTAGGAGGCCGACATTGCCGACCTCGCTGTAGAAAAAGCTTGCGCCGGACGCGGTTCCGGTGGCTGCCGGCGCCGCACTGAAGCTGCCGCCGATCGTACCGGCGGTCGGCGTACCCACGATCTTGGTGTTGTCGATCACGGGCGCTCCGTCATAGCCAATCACCGAAGCGGCAGTTAGGTTGAAGTTGGCCCCAGTCTTGATGGCTGGAGCGCCCGAAGTGTTGTTCTGGGTCGCGTTCGTGGATGTTATGGTGAAAGATTGCGGGCGGATCGTGAAATTGTCGGTCGAGCAACCGACATTGGCTCCCTGGGTCACCCGGATACGCGCGTTGCGCACCGCCTTTACCGGCGCCGTGATGGTCACGTTGACGCGCCCGCTCGCCCACGCAATCGCCGCCGGCACCGTCTGCGTTTGAATCACTGTAACCCAAGTCGTGCGGCAATTGCTGGCTGCGGTCAGCGTGCCACCAACGGGGCTGGCATCGATCACATCCACAGTGAGCGTCGTAGTGAGGGGAGCCGCGTTCACCGTATTGTTGCTCACGGCGACAATGGACACAGTGAAGGCAGTGCCGACCAGCTTGGTATACAGACGTCCCAATACCGCACCCGCCGGCGTGGTGGTCTCAAACGCGTTAAACGCGCCCGGCCCACCATTGAAGCCCGCCAGGGGGTCGCCGATGGCGAAGTCATTATTGCCGGCGACAAGAAGCGTGATATTCGATACTTGCGTGTTGAGCGGGTTGGCCGCGACCAATGTGGTGGGGTTCCAGTTTGTGCCGTCATAACGCTGCACGATGAAGTTGGCCGTGTTGGCGCCGGCGTCGACATCGCCCGCCACAAAGGTGAAGATCGCACTAATGGCCGTTCCGACCGTGAGTCCGGAGTTATTGACCCTCCAGTAGCGGTTGACGCTATTGTTGGCGTCGATGCTGGTTGACGCAATCGGGGTCGTCACTTGCGGGTGATCCGGCGTGAGCGTCGATACCGTCAGACTGCCCGCGGTAGTGGTAGTGCCGGCGCTGACATTGACAGGCGTGAAGTTGGTGGCATCCCCAACAGGAAAATCGTTTCCGGCGAAATAGCTGAGTGCGGCGCCGGCAGCGTAGTTTTTCTGAATGGATCCCGCCACGTAGCTGCTCGCACTGGGGGTGGCGATCGTCGCGGCCGTCCCGAGAATCACCCGGTTCGCGCCGGTCACGATATCCCCGTTGGTGAAAGTCAGCGTGCCGTTCACCGTCGGGGTGGTATTGATAGCCAGATTGTTCGATGCCTTGTTGATGGTGAAGTTGTTGAAGGTTGTCGCGGCTGTGCCACCTATCGCCGGCGCAGCGCTGGTGCCGGTGAACGTGACGGTGGTGGACCCTTGGGTGAAGGTGCCGTTGTTGGTCCAGTTGCCGCTCGCATTCCCCGCGCCAATGTTGATGGCAAGGCCCGCGCTTGGGTTCAGATTGTTGAGTGTCTGAATCGTCAGATCGTTCAGAATATTGGTCGAAGATCGCATCAGGATGTTTCTCGCGGGTCCCGAAGCGAGCACAAGATTCCACACGTTCAGTTGCCCACCCGCGCCATTGATGTAAGAGATGTCGTTGGCCGAGGTCGTGGTAGCGCTTCCGAACTGCAGCGTCCCGCCCGTTATATTTTGCGTCGCCGAACGGATGTCTACGTCGTCCGTGGTGGCGTTGCCGTTGGTCGCGATTATGGTTCCTCCCGACCAGTTCAAGGTGGTGGCGCTTCCCAGCAGGAAGGTATAGACCGGCCCCGCGTCGATGGTCTGCAGGGTAATGGTCCCGCCGCTCATCGTGAAGGTACCGGCGCCGTTATTAGCGGAACTGTTGATTCCGCCGGTCACTGTCAGCGCGCCGCCGTCCATCTGGAACAAAGTCGTAGCGGCGTTGCCCAGCGTCAGCAGCGTGTTATCCGCATTGCCGATGGTCATCGTGCCGGCGCTGATCCGCAGCGACCCTCCGTTTAGAGTGACGTTGAAACCGGTGGTGGTCACCGTCGCGGCGGCGTTCAGCCAGAAGCCCCCGCTCGCCGGGATGGCGGGGTCTGCGGTCCAGGGCGTGATATTGCTCGTGTTGGAATGCTTATAGGTGCCGTTGGTGATGGTCAGGAAATTGGCCGGCACCGTCATGTTCGATTGAACGTCCAGGATGTTGGCGTTCGTTGCACCCATATTCAGGGTGATACGGTTGAACGTGTAGGCCCCCGCGCCACTGACGGTCTGATTGCCGTTGCGGCTGAATGTGGTATTGCACAGGCTATTGGCATCCGTAGCGAGGTTCAGGGTGCCGCTATTGGAGAGATTCCCGACCAGCGACAGGGTATGGGTCACGTTCGATGCCGTGTCGACATCGAGCGTGGCGCCGGTCTGGATGGTGACGTTGCCCTGCGTCCCGGCATTGCCGACTGCAAGTGAGCGTGCGGCTGCCGTTGCAAACCGCAGGATGCCGCCGGTATTCACGGTGACGTTCTGCGCCACGGCGGCCGTATCGATGGTGACGGTGTGGCCGTTCAGGACGAAGACATCGTCGGTTGCAAGCGGCACGCGGCCACAGCTCCAGCGCGCGATCGTGTTCCATGTACCGCCACCAGTGGAGTTGCAGGTTGCGGCAACCGCATTGGTGCCCCAGGCCGAAAGAAGCGCACAGACGCAAAACCCGTACAGCGCGGATTTTTTCCACCATCGGTGCCGCGCCGGCAACCCGATGCCGCTCAAAGCGAGCAGCCTTGGCGCTTGCCGAAGGCCGATGGAAAAAGAGACGAGGAAACGTGTCATGGCTGCGATCGATTCATTGGGTCTGCATGTCGTTATCTTGCTGCAAATGCCGTCCCTTGTGGCTACGCACAATGAGAAGGCCGGGATTCAATCAATTTGTTTCCTGTCGCAGGTCTTGCTTCATTCTGCAACAGGCCCTTGGCGCCCATTGAGCCAGTGGCATCGTGATGCGTTTCGCAGTAGCAAATTAGGCAATGCATGGCTTCAGTTGTCGAGCGTCACTTCGAGCTGGCGCTCGACGTAGTACCCGCCTTGAACCCCGGGGCACGAAGTCCCGCTTGGCGGACTGCATCCGGTGGAAGTGATGCGGTAGATATTCTTGGTCACCCCGTTCTCCGAATAGCCGCCTGGAGTGGTGTTCGTACATAGCACGGTCACCGCAAACGCACCGAGAGCGCCGGTGAGTGCGAAAGAAGTGCTGGCGACGGGACAGGAGCCATTGCGCAACGCTTGGTAGACCCCCCACTGGATACCGGCATACGCCGCCTGATAGGCTTTCGCACCCTGAAGGTCCAGTGTCTCCGCCGTATGCTGTGTCGTAGCGACACTAGCGATATACGCCCCTAGCACCGCGATCACCAGGATCAGGAAGATCGCGGTGATCATGGAGACGCCGCGCGCGCGTTTACGGGACATTGTTGACATGCACCTGGTAAACGAGGCTGACGGATTCGCCGCCTTTTGTGAGCCCCAGCTCCAGCGTAATCAGCGCGTTGAGCTGGTTCAGCGTCTGATAGACAAACCGGCAGCGGGAAACATTGGTGGCGAGCAAAGCCGGCGTTCCGGACGGTGGCTGCGGCTGCGCGACGCTGAACGCATAGCCTGCGTAGCGCTGGAGTTGGCCGGTCCCGACATTGCAAACGTAGCTGACCGGCGTACCCACTACATGGAAACGGCGCGCAGGCGATGAAAACGGAAAGGCGCCCCCGCTGAATCCGGTTGTCGCCAACGCTGTTCCGAACGGAGCTGTGGCCGTGCGACGATCGGACCCGGCGTAAACATCCGAACCTGTGATGCCGAGGTTGTAGATGACGATCGAATCGCCCGAGGCAACGTCTACGCCCGGTCCGATCACGTCGAATGTGTCCGCTGCCGCCGTGAAGTCGAGCGAATTGCCGGGGCCACCATCGCGGTATCGGCCGGCGGATTTGATCGGCACGAATTCCATATAACAGGTCAGCGTACCGTCGCAGGTTGCTGCGGTAGTTCGGATACTGTTCGGCAGCGCCGCCCGGACATCGCGAGCAACGCGGCGCAGCGCCGTATCGGCGATATCGGTCAATTCGGCGCGTCGCGTGACATCCTGGTAGGCCTTGATGGGCGCCACGACGAACACGGCCACCGTCCCGGCTAATATGCCCGTCAGCACGATGGTCACGATGGCTTCCACCAGCGTAAAGCCAAGGGCGCGCCACCTGCTTGATAGGGGGAGGGTCATGGCACAGCGTTCGGCGCGTATTGGGTGCGGTGACCCTGCAGTGTCAGGCTTTTGTTACCGGGTCCCGTAACGGTCACGGTGATCTGCAGCGCATCGGTCGCGGCGATCCCGTTCAATGCCGAGGCGGCTACCGTAATGGTCGCGGCGTACCCGCCCAACCCGCTGATGGCATTGCCCGCAATATCGGTGATCGGAGAGATGACAAGACCAGCGTAGTCATTCACGTTGTTGAACGGCGTGCTGGCACTGGTACGGGTCTGGCCCGGTTCCGGTCCCGGCGTTTCGGGCAGGGTACAGCCCGCCGCGCTGGCCGCGGTCCTGGCATTGGGGTCTGTCGGGTCGCAATAAGTAAAGGGCTGACTCTCGACTTCTTCCAGCAACGCCTCGGCGATCGCCAGCATCTGCTTCTGGATCATCGGGTCCGCGCTTTTACGCGATGTCGTGCTGAACACCACCAGCAAGGCAACAACCCCGATGCTGACGATGATGATAAACATGATCATCTCGATCAGCGAAATGCCGCGCTGGCGGGCGGGCTGAATCAAGCAAGGCGCGCGCGTCCGGGAGACCGGACGCGCGGCGGGATCAGGTATGGACATAGCCGGTTTCCGGCTCGACACTGAACGATCGGGAGATATCACCGCTGATTGTGATGACCAGGACGGAAGCGAGCGGCAAGCCCGTCGCTGTGGCGAGGGGGCGGCCGAGTGCGTCGAAAGTCAGCCCGGCTGGAACGGCCGCAAACGTCACGACGGATTTAGCATCGGGCGAGATGGAATAAGGGCTCTGCCCGGCAGGGCCGGTCAGACTGGTGTTGCAAGCCGAAGCGGAACCGGCGGCGGAAGCGAACGTGAAACTGGCCGTCGTGGAAGTGAAGGCGACACAAACATTGCGGCGTTTGGCAATCGCCTGTTTTTGCGCGTAACGCAGGCTCGTCATCACGCTATCGGCAAATCCCTTGGTATTGAAGCTGGCCACACCGCGGAACCTGGGTATGGCGATCACCGCCAGTACGCCGACCAGAATTATCACGACCACCAGTTCGACCAGCGTAAATCCGCGTTGAGCTCGCATCCGCTCTAGCCCGCAGCGCCTGCAAACAGATTGCGCCGGACACCGTTCAGGAATCCGGCGCAGCTCCAAGCACTGCGGTACAGGCAACGTTATTACTGCGCGCAGATGTAGGTAACCAGTGCGGACGCGGTAGCCAACGCAGCGTCCTGGACCCGGCAGGTGCCGACGTTGCCGTCATTGGCCACCACCGAGCAGTCCATAGCGGTTGTTGTTGTCGTGATTATGTTGTATCCACTGGGCACGCCTCCCGTCATGACACCGCCAATAACGCCGGTAGTGCAAACCGCGGCCTGGGTACCATTGACTGCAACCGCAGTGGCGTTGTTGGCTTTTCT
This sequence comes from Betaproteobacteria bacterium, assembly GCA_016194905.1. Lineage (NCBI taxonomy): Bacteria > Pseudomonadati > Pseudomonadota > Betaproteobacteria > Betaproteobacteria bacterium. The sequence continues at coordinate 103,018 of JACQAP010000026.1, read as the reverse complement.
CGCGCCGTAGTTGATGGCGAAACCAGATGTTCCCGCTGCGGCTACGCCCAAGACTGCCGCATTGCGGGCTTCGGTGGACAGGTTGATGAACTTCGGCAATGCGGTCGCCGCCAGAATGCCCAGGATGATGATCACGACCACCAGTTCGATCAGGGTAAAACCGTTTTGCTTCGCTTGCATTTGCTTCTCCTCTTCAAGAAATGACACCGTTTGCAAATTCACCGGGCTTCCGAAAAATATCGGCCCTATCTGTTCAGCAACCTCCCGCAGCCACGCTGATGGTCGGCGACCCGTTGCCAACGTTCGGCGATGTATAGCTCACGCGGCAATTCGGCACCGTTCCGCCGTTGACATCCACGGTCAATGTCGCGCCCGCTCCGGCGCCGCCGGGCGTAATGTTGACGTCAGTTTCCAGGTTCGATATTTGCAAGGCGGTCTGAATGCCGGCGAGATCGGCGGTTGGATAGCCGTTGACCAGCGTCACGTTCTGCGCCTCCATCTGAATGGTCACCGGACCCGAAGCAAGCGTATTCGAGGCGATCACCTGGGCATGGGCCAGCGCCGCCGCGGATCGCAGGCCACCATAGAGCGCTTGCGTCTTGGCGATTCTTGCCTGCGTCTGCAATGCGATAAAGCGCGGGAGCGCCACCGCTGCGAGAATCGCGATAATGCTGATGGTAACCACCAACTCGATCAACGTGAAGCCGCGGCTGCGTTGCTTCGTTCCGTGTGCCTCGCCGGATGTCAATCGCATTTCTCCTTTTGAACGCACTCTATCTTCCCCTGCCGGGGCGTTCCGGTGCTATTCCCGCACGTTCCGTACCTGTTTTCACGGCAACCATGTGTATCCCTGTGGCTGCATCAGGTCGACCCACACCTGGGCACGGGAAGCCTGCGATGAAGTCGTTGCCGGACCCTGAATCCGCACAGCCCGATAACGAATGGTGAAATCCCGGCCGCCGTAGGGCATAAAGTGGCGCCGATTGTTCACCGTATACACCAGTTCCCGGTTGCGCTTGTCGTAGAACCACTTGCCCGCCGTCCCATCTCGGGGCGGCGAATCGAATTCGCCGAGATAGTTCTCCGGCGGCTCGGCAAGCCAAATCACCGGATTTTCGTCTGCGAGTGTCGGCATTTCCGACAGCCGGTTGTTCATGATCAGGTCGGCGATCTTGTACCTCAGTCCGGTACGCATGTTTGCCACGGTCATTTCCATCGCCGTCTTTTCCGCGTACTCCTGGTAGTAGAACGCCCGCTCCAGGAACACGGCCAGGAAGATCGCAAACAGCACGATGCTCACGGCCAGTTCCAACTGGCTTGCACCGCGCTGATGCCAGCGCCTCGGTCCTTTGTACATCGATCACTTCTTCAACGCCGCCTGGCCCAGATCCCAGATCGGAAGGAACACGCCCAGTGCGAGGATCAGGACCAGAATTCCCAGGCAGACGATGAGGATCGGTTCGATCTGCGAACCCAGCGTCTTCAGCTCGTATTCGACCTCGCGTTGATACATTTCGGCGATCTCTTCCATCATGTCGTCGAGTGCGCCGGATTCCTCGCCCACCATGACCATCTGCATCACCACCGGCGTAAAAATTCCAGCATGCAGGGCTGTGCGCAACACGCTTTCGCCGCGCTCCACGCCTTCCCGCATTTTCTCCACTTTCTCCGTAACAAAAGTGTTGTCCACGGTTTGCGCAACCAGCGACAGGCCTTGCACCACCGGCACGCCGCTGCGCATGGAAAGCGAGAAGCTGCGCGAGAATCGAGCCAGCGTGGCCTTGAGCACGATCTTGCCGGCGATGGGGATGCGCAGCTTGAACCGATCCCAGGCGTATCTGCCGTGTTTAGTCCGCGTGTAGCTGCGGAACGCAAAGACAGCGGCGATCAGCCCGGCGAGCAGAATGGGCCAGGTAGCGACCATCAAGTTGGAAAAACCGATCAGCAGCTTGGTGATCGCCGGCAATTCCGCGTTGAAGCCTTTGTAGACCTTGGCAAATTCGGGGATGACGAAAAGATTGATAATGACAATCGCGACCGCCATGGCCGCGATGACGAAGATCGGATAGCGCAACGCCGATTTGACCTGGTTGCGCATGGCCTCCTGGAACTCGAGATGGTTGAACATCCGCAGGAAGATCTCCTCGAGCTGCCCCGTGGTTTCGCCGACGTACACCATGGCAACGTAAAAAGGCGAAAACACCGCGTTCTGCCGCTGCATGGCGACCGACAGCGGTCGGCCGCTGTCGAGATTCTCGCGCAGGCTGCGCAGTACTTCCCTGAACGTCGGATTGCCGGACGACTCCTGCAGGCCACCGAGGGCACGCATGATCGGCACGCCAGCCTTCAGCAGCGCGTACATCTGACGGCTGAACAACAGCAGATCCTCAGTCCTTATGGGCTGCTGCTTCAGACGCGAGAAATATTCGCTTACCGGGGAAGTCTGCCCGCGGTTCGTTTCGCCGATTTCGACCGGTGTGATACCGGCGCTGAAAAGTTGGCCGGCAATGGCGCCGCTATCCGTCCCCTCCATCACGCCGCGCACCAACTCTCCGGCGGCATTTCGGCCTTTGTAGGCGAAGAAACTCATGCGTCGTCGGCCTGGCTACTGATGCGCATGGCCTCTTCCACCGTCGTGCGACCGCCGGCGACAAGCTGGACCGCGTGGTCCCTGAGGGTCTCGCCCTCCATCTGTTTGCGCGCCACACCGATGAATACCGCCGGGTCGGCCTGATTGGCCGCTTCCACCACCGGCCTGGTCATTTCCAGCATTTCGTATACACCGGTGCGGCCCAGATAACCGGTGCCGTTGCATTGGGTGCAACCCTTGCCCTTCATGAAGCTGCGGTCATCCACCGTGCCACCCAGTTGCATTCGCATCCATTCGTGTTCAGCCGGATCGAGCGGCTTCTCTTCGGCGCAGCTCTCGCAAACCAGCCGGAGCAGGCGTTGCGCGACTACGACCTGCAGCGACATGGCAACCATGTAGCGCGGCGCGCCCATGTCCAGCAGTCGGATCGGCGTACTGACCGCGTCATTGGTATGCAGCGTCGAGAACACCATGTGACCCGTCATCGCCGCACGCAATCCGGTCTCGACCGTGTCCTGATCGCGCATTTCGCCGACCAGGATCACATCCGGATCCTGGCGCAGCGCGGTGCGCAGCACCCTGCTGAACGTCAGGTCGATTTTTTCGTGGATCTGCACCTGATTGATTCCGGGCAGGCGATATTCCACCGGGTCTTCCACGGTGATAATCTTGCGCTCCGGTGTATTCAATTCCTCGAGCGCGGCATACAGAGTGGTCGTTTTGCCGCTGCCGGTCGGCCCCGTCACCAGTACCATGCCGCTCGGCCGATGGATGACTGAGCGCAACCGGTCGAGCATGCGTGTGGGCAATCCGATGCGCTCGAGGCCAAGTATGCCGCCGCTCTGATTGAGCAAGCGCGCAACGGCGGATTCTCCATGCTGCGTAGGCATGGTCGAAATGCGCACGTCGATCTGAACATTCCTGACCTTGACATTGAAACGCCCGTCCTGGGGCAGGCGCTTTTCCGAGATATCCAGGCCGGACATGAGTTTCAGCCGCAGCGTGAGTGCGGAGGCGATCTTCGAATCCGCTTCGGCCTGTACATGCAGCATGCCGTCGATCCGGAAACGGATCAGCACCTTGTGTTCCTGGGGCTCGATATGAATATCCGAGGCGCGCACTTGCACGGCGTCCTCGAACACGGATTGCAACAACTTCACCACGGGCGCATCTTCGGCGCCCGGCGTCAATCCGAGCGCGGCAAAGTCGGTGGTTTCGCCAAGTTCCTCTCCGAGCTCCAGCGCCAGTCCGCTGATTTCCTCCGTGCGGCGATAGACCCGGTCGATAGTCTGCAACAACAGCGATTCACCGACTACCGCGAGTTGAATTTCGCGCTTCAGGACACGATTGATTTCGTCATAGGCAAACAAGTCTGTTGGATCGGACATGCCAACCCGATAGAACACGCCCGTATCCTCGAGTACGATCGCGCGAAAGCGGCGCGCCAGAGTTTCCGGCAAGCGCGTTGCGACTTCGGGGCGAATATTGAAATGCTTGAGGTTGATGAAGGGAACCTGCAACTGCCGTGCAAGCGCGCTTCCGATCTGTTCTTCTGTAACAAACCCGGCATCGATGAAAATGCGGCCGAGCTTACGCCCACTGCGCTTCTGTTCGTCGAGTGCAGTCTTGAGCTTGTCCTCCGTCAGCAATTTTTGCTGAAGAAGAATCTCGCCTAGCCTTATTTTTTCCGGTCTGCCCATCTGCCTGGTTTACGTGTAGAGGCGTCTCTTTCCGTCTAACTTGAGGTTTGAGTTGCAGATCATTGAATTACAAGATTAAACTACTAAGTCTCGCAAATTGCAACAAATAATGTTCGATATCGTCCTCTTCGAGCCCGAAATTCCTCCCAATACAGGGAACGTCATCCGGCTCTGCGCCAATACCGGCTGCAGGCTGCATTTGATCCAGCCTCTGGGATTTCAGCTCGGCGATCGCCAACTGAAACGCGCCGGGCTGGATTACCACGAATACGCTTCAGTGCAGGTCCACAAAGACTGGCCTGCCCTGCTGCAGGCATTGCCAGGCCGGCGATTCGCTTTCAGCACCAAGGCGACAAGACGTTTTGATAGCGTCAAATACCTGCCCGGCGACGTGCTCATATTCGGGCCCGAAACCCGGGGTCTGCCAGGAGAGCTTTTAGCAAGCTTTGATCCGCAGCTTCGTCTCTGCTTGCCGATGGTAGCGGCAAGCCGAAGCCTCAACCTGTCCAACGCGGTGGCGGTAGTGGTATACGAAGCGTGGCGACAGAATGGCTTCGCCGGGATGGCGAGTTAGCGCACGCTCTCTGACTTTGGCTCGCGCTGCAACAAGCTCTCGACCAAGTCGCGGGCCGAAGTTGTGCCGTCGAGCAATTGTGAGACGGCCCATGTGATCGGCATGTCGATGGCAAGCTGTTCCGAAATACGCAATACTTCCGGTGCCGTGTAGACCCCTTCGGCTACGTGGCCGAGTTCTGCCAGGATCGCCGGTAGCGGTCGTCCCAGCGCGAGTTGCAGTCCGACCCGGCGATTTCTCGACAAATCAGACGTTGACGTCAGCATCAGGTCGCCGGCACCGGCAAGGCCTATGAAGGTCTCGGCACGGCCGCCGAGGCGCACTCCCAACCTCGTCACTTCCGCCAGGCCACGTGTAATCAGCGCCGCGCGCGCCGAAGCCCCCAGGTTGAGGCCATCGCAAACACCGGCAGCAATGGCGATGACATTTTTCACGGCTCCGCCGGTCTCCACCCCGACAAGATCGTCGCTGGAGTAGACGCGCAACCGGCCGGTATGCAGTTCCCGCGAGGCGGCGGCGGCAAACTGCGAATCGTGAGAGGCCAGCGTTACCGCGGCCGGCAAGCCGCGCGCAACTTCGCTGGCAAAGCTCGGCCCGGATAGTGCGGCGCGCGGCTGTCCGGATGGCAGTACCTCTTCAGCCACTTGGTGCGGAAATTTCGCACTACCGGTTTCGAACCCCTTGCACAGCCAGACCACCCCCGCTGTCGTTGCGGCTGACGCAGCCCGCCTCAAGGTCTCGCGCAATGCCGATGTAGGAACGGCGACAATGATCAACTCGCTATCCTCGATGGCCGATTCCATCTCCGGTGTTACCCGAACGCGCTTGGGTATCGCCACGTCGGGCAGATAGCGTGCATTGATCCGGTCGGCTGCCAGCTTCCGGCTTTGCACCGGATCACGGGCCCATAACGAGATTTGATGGTGAGAAGCCAGCGCAATGCCGAGTGCCGTGCCCCATGCCCCGGCGCCGAGAATGGCGAGCCTCATAGGCCCCAGAGCTGGCTTACTTTGACGAATCCGGTGGCGCCATCGTTATGGCGCACTTTGGCCCAGCCCGCCGCAGTATCGACCAGTTCCAGGAAAACGTTTTTTTCGGCGGTGAACACCACCGGGGAACTCTCATTGGCTGCCTGGCGTGCCTCTGCACTTGCCACTTTCACCATGACGGTATGACGTTCTGACAGGTGGCTGTTCTCTATCCAGGCGAACTCGCCGGTATCGTCACGGACCTTGGTCCACGCCTCGATCTTGACGACAACCTCCACCGGGTAACCCCGGGATAGGACGAAGAGCTTCTGCGCCTTGGTCGACGGTGCGTCGTAAAGGATCGCCGCCGGTTCGGCAACGGACCGAAACTCCAGTGCTGCCGCATTTGTACTGGCAAGCAGTACCGCAAGAACGACCAGAGACCACGGCCTGCCGTTCATATTGAGCCTGTTAATGCGTCGCTCCCGCTCCAGCCTTGCTTTGAGCATTCGCTTCGCGCTGCGCCTGAAATATTGCTTCGAAGTTGACCGGGTTCAGCAATACCGGGGCAAAACCGGCGCGCACGACCGCATCGGAGACGACCTCGCGCGCGTAGGGATAAAGAATGTTGGGGCAGGTGATCCCCAGCACCGGTTCGAGGTCTTCCTGCGGCAGATTGCGGATCTGGAACACGCCGCCTTGACTCGCCTCAACCAGAAAAACCGTCTTTTCCGCAAGCTTGGCCGTCACGGTTACGCTTACCACAACCTCGAAGTAACCCTCATCGATCGGGTTGGCGCTGGTATTCATCTGTATCTCGACTTGCGGCGTATCACGTTCGAGATATATTTTCGGTGCGTTAGGCACTTCGACCGAGAGATCCTTTACGAACAGTTTCTCGATCGAAAACACCGGCTGGTTGGGCTGCTGGCTCATGTGGACTGGTCTCGTTGGATAGTGGGGGTTCAGGCCGCGGATTTCCTGGTCTCATCGCGCAAAAGGGGATCGAGCCCGCCGGCGGCATCGAGCGCGGCGAGGTCATCGAATCCGCCGACATGCCGATCATCGATGTAGATCTGCGGAACCGTGCGCCTTCCGGTGCGTTCCATCATTTCGGTGCGTCGTGCGGGCTGCAGATCGACGCGAATCTTCTCGATGTGCCCGACGCCTTTGCTGGTTAACAACCGTTCGGCGGCCACGCAATAAGGACAGACTGCCGTGCAATACATGTTGATGCTCGGCATTATTTTTCTACCGGCATGTTGGCCTGCTGCCAGGCGTTGATGCCTCCGGCCAGAACGACGACCTCGGCAAAACCGGCCTTCTTGAGTAGCGCGGTTGCCGCGTGCGACCGGCCCCCGGTCTGGCAGAGTACGACCGCAGGACGATTCTTGAATTTTTCCAGTTCCCCTATGCGCTTGTCGAGTTGTGCAAGGGGAATATTCTTCGCGTTCGGTGCATGGCCGGCACTGAATTCCGCCGGCTCGCGCACGTCGATCATCACCGCATCCTTGCGATTGAGCAGTTGCACCGCCTGCAGCGCGCCGACCTCGGGCACGCCGCTGAGACGCCGGTTCACGAGCGGCCATAGCAGAATCGCGCCGCTCACCGCGGCTGCCAACACGAGCCATATGTTGTTCAGTACGAATTTCATTTAGTTTCCTTGACCCTCTGCATTTTTACATAGGCTGCGAGCCCCACAGCATTTGACTCGCGCGATGCCACGTTCTCCAGCACCTTCGCTATTCTGGCGCGTTCGCCCGGATAATTCGCCACGGCCAGATCCCATTGGGTTCGCGCTGCATCCTCCTGTCCGTCGAGCGCAAGCAAAACGGCCTGCCGATAGACCACGTCCGGCGCGGGCGCGAAGTGCATAACGGCATCGTTCAAGGTGAACTTGCTCTCGATCTGTTCCCGGTCGAGCACTATCGTGCGCGCCAGGGCGAGTTCCACGAAAGGCGCAAACAGCGAATGCTGCTGCAACTCGAGCAGGACAGCGGCCGGACTTCGCGTCTGCGCAGCGGCATCCCGCTGCGGAACTCGATGCACGGACTGAAGTGTGCGGTAGTCCTGATAGATATTGGCAACGGCAATCCACCCGAGCAGCAGTACCAGTACCGGCACCATCCTTCCGCCGGTCCGCTTGCCGATCGTTGTTGCAGCAGATTCAGAAGCGCCGCTGACAACCGCGGCGGTACCCAGGAAATACGCGTACCAGAGCGGGTACTCTAGCATACTGTGAATGCTCAGAATCGCGGCGAGCGACAGCACCCACCACATCGACGCCGAGAATTCGTTCCGCAATACGCTGCGTAGCCAAAGTGCAATTCCCGCTAGGAGTACGGCAACCCCTGCAACCCCGAACTCGGCCATCGTATGCAGCAGCAGGTTGTGAGCGTTGTCATTGATCACGTCCTCTGCGCGCGGCGGCGGCAACTGCCCGTTCAGCAGAAAGTGCTGCCACGGAAATTGCCGGAATCCCTGCCCGAATAGCGGCGCGTCGCAAAACATCAGCCAGGCCTCCTGCCACAGACGAAAACGGACCGGGGACAGCATGCCTTCACTGCGCATGCGTGCGCCGACCGCCTGCACTGAAGTAGACGAAGTATCCACCAGAATGCCCGCAAACCATTGCGCCAGCAGAAATCCCGCGAAAGCCGCAATGCTCAGCAGGAGAATGCGGGACGCGCCAGGTGAAGGCCGCAGAACGCGATGCAGACCCGCGAGGATCACCAGCGCCGCGAGAAAGAGCCAGATGCTGCGCGAGCCGGATACCATCAGCACAATGAGCAGAGGCATAGTGACCACAAGTGCGATAGCCAGACGAACACGAGCGGAGCCATACAGGAAGATCAGCGATGCGATTCCCATACAAAGATAATTCGCGAGGTGATTGGGTTGGCCAGTATTGGCGTAGATGCGTCCCGTCACGGGCGGAAGCATGAAAGGCTGCAGCAGCGACGAAATCCCCCACAGCTGCCCCAGCCCGATAGCGGCACTTACCAGCGCTCCGGCCAGGGTGAACCACGACAATACGGTAACCAGCCTCTCCAACCCGAAAATTTCCCGGAGACGCCACGCCAGTGAGGCCAGCGCCATGGCCCAGATCAGGTAGAGGATCGCCAGCAGGTTCTGCTGTGGATAAACCGTGCGGCCGAGCGCGACGTGCAGAAGAATCAGCGCCGCGAATCCGAGAAACACCAGGCTGGAACGCGGCAGCTGAATCACCGGCCATGCAAAACGCCCGTATAAGCAGGTGACGGCGGCGAGGCCAAGGACGACGGCTGCGGCTTCGCCATAGAAGCTGGAAATGGGCTCGAAAAAATTCGGACTCTGGAACGGCAACACCCAAGCGAGCCCGATCAATGTGAGGGCCAGCCTGGCCCGCCACGCATCGAAGGCACTGAGATTCGAGATCGTCAAGGCGGGCCTTTCCTGGCGATGGTTTTTCATTGTTCTGGGCAAGGTGCCAGCAGTAGCGCCAGCGACGTCGGCAGGACACTCGCCGATGCGGGTAATACAATTCTATCCGCTGGGCGCGAAAGCGCCCGCATCCCTCCAACCTCGCGATCATTGCATGTTTCCATGAAAAAAATCGTACTGCTGCGCCACGGTGAAAGCGTCTGGAACAAGGAAAACCGGTTCACCGGCTGGACCGATGTCGATCTTTCGGAGAAAGGCCTCGGGGAAGCACACGACGCCGGCCGGTTGCTTAAACAGGAAGGCTTCACCTTCGATCTCGCCCATGGTTCGGTACTCAAGCGCGCGATCCGCACGATGTGGATTGCGCTCGAAGAACTGGATCTCACATGGATCCCCCAGCAGCTTTCGTGGCGGCTGAACGAACGTCACTACGGCACGCTGCAGGGTTTGAACAAGACCGACATGGCCGAACGCTATGGCGCAGAGCAGATTCTGGTCTGGCGCCGCAGTTACGACACGCCCCCTCCAGCGCTCGAACCTGGCGACGCTCGCTATCCCGGAAACGATCGCCGCTACGCCGACATGCAGCCTCGGGACATTCCTCTCACTGAATGTCTGAAGGACACGGTGACACGCTTTCTACCCCACTGGAACGATGTGATCGCACCACAAGTCAAAGCCGGCAAGCGCGTCATTGTGGTCGCGCACGGCAATACCATTCGCGCACTGGTGAAATATCTCGACAACGTATCGGAACAGGACATCGTGGGGCTGAATATTCCCACCGGCATCCCGCTGGTTTATGAGCTGGACGATGCGCTGAAGCCGCTGCGCAACTACTACCTGGGCGACCAGGAGAAGGCAAAGCAGGCTGCGGCCGCCGTGGCGGCGCAGGCGCGCGGCAAGTCTTGAGCACGGAGCGGAAAAACCTTCAGCTATTTCCGGCTGCGGTCGCGGCGCTGTTCATGCTAGCCGTTTCGGCCGGGGCGCAAGCCGGACCCAAGGACGAACTGAAAGACCTTCGCGGCCGCATCGAGGCCCTGCAGAAGCAGCTCACCGAGTCCGAGGGGTCGAAAGCCGAAGTAGCCGATGCGCTGAAGGATTCGGAACGCGCGGTCAGCGAGACCAGCCGCAAGTTGTATCAGATCTCCGGCCAGCGGCGCGAGGTCAATAGCGCTTTGTCCCGTCTGCAATCGCGAACTCGTGTCGTGGAAAGCAATATCGCCGACGAACAGGCCACGCTGGGCCGGCTGCTCTATCAGCAGTATGTCGGCGGACAGTCGGACGCCATCAAGCTGGTGCTCAACGGCAAAGACCCGAACGAAATCGCACGTCAGCTGCACTACCTCAGTTACGTCTCGCGAGCCCGCGCCGAACTCCTCGCCAGCCTCAGGGAAAATCTCGCCAACCTCGAGAAACTGACAGACGAAACCCGCCGCAGGAGTTCGGAACTGCACGCGCTGCAAAGCGAGGAAACATCGCAAATGCGCCGGTTGGAGAAGGAAAAAGCGGAACGCCAGCGGGTCTACGTCAGGGTTTCGGACGACATCGACAAGAGCCGCGAGCAGCTTTCCACGCTCAAACGCGACGAAGAACGGCTCTCCCAGCTGATCGAGCGGCTCGCAAAGGAAGCAGCGCGCAAGAACAAGAAACCCGGCAAACGCATAACCAATCAGGCATTGCCGAATGCCGACACCGGATCAGGGCCATTCCGCCAGTTGAAGGGCAGATTGCGGCTACCGGTGATCGGGGAACTGATGAACCGCTTCGGCGGCCAAAGAAAGGACAGTGGTTTATCGTGGAAGGGTTTGTTTATTTCCGCCAAGCCCGGCCGGGACGTCAAGGCGGTAGCCGGCGGCCGGGTAGTTTACGCAGACTGGCTGCGCGGCTTCGGTAACCTGCTGATTCTTGACCACGGCGACGGTTATATGAGCCTATATGGCAATAACGAGTCGCTGCTCAAACAGGTCGGCGAAGAAACCCGGGCGGGCGACACGATCGCCGCAACGGGCAACAGCGGTGGCAACCCTGATTCGGGTTTATACTTTGAACTGAGATTTCAGGGAAAGCCTTTCGACCCCATCCCTTGGGTAACGTTGAAATGAGATCGCGCGCCATCGGGTTGCGCACATGAGGAGTCATGAAGATGCATAGCAAATTTCGGCAGATTGGCCTGATTGTCCTTGGGGCGATCCTTGGCGTGCTGATCAGCCTGAACTTTTCCGCCGTGGCGCAAAAAAACGTCGGCCCGCTGCCGATCGAGGATTTGCGCGCGTTCACCGAAGTATTCGGTCGCATCAAGAACGACTATGTCGAGCCGGTCGACGACAAGAAGCTCATCTCCGAAGCGATCAACGGCATGCTGTCCGGCCTGGATCCGCATTCCGCCTATCTGGACGCCGAAGCATTCAGGGACCTGCAGGTCGGCACCCAGGGCGAATTTGGCGGCCTGGGCATCGAAGTCGGCATGGAAGACGGTTTCGTCAAGGTCGTCGCGCCGATCGAGGATACACCGGCCTGGCGGGCGGGCCTCAAGTCGGGCGATCTGATCATCAAGCTCGACGAAGCCAATGTGAAAGGCATGACCCTGAACGATGCCGTCAAGCGCATGCGCGGTAAACCCAATACGCCGATCACGCTGACCTTCGTGCGCAAAGGCGATACCAAGCCGCGCGTGGTGACGCTGACCCGCGCCGTGATCCAGATCCAGAGCGTGAAGTCCAAGTTGCTCGAACCGGGTTACGCCTATTTCCGGGTCACCCAGTTCCAGGAGCACACCGGCGAGACCCTGGCGAAATACGTCGAGAAGCTGTTCAAGGACAACAACGGCCCGATGAAGGGCATCATCCTGGATTTGCGCAATGATCCGGGCGGTCTGCTCAACGGCGCCGTGGCTATTTCGTCGGCCTTCCTGCCAAGCGAAGCGCTGGTGGTCTACACCGAAGGTCGCACCGAAGACGCCAAGATGAAGCTGTTCGCGCGCCCCGAGTATTACCTGCGCGGCAGCAAGGACGACTATCTCAAGAAGCTGCCGAAGGAGCTCAAGACACTGCCGATGGTCGTGCTGGTCAACAGCGGATCTGCATCGGCGTCGGAAATCGTGGCGGGCGCCCTGCAGGATCACAAGCGCGCGGTGGTGATGGGGACGCAGACGTTCGGCAAGGGATCGGTGCAGACCATTCTTCCGCTCGGCAACGGCACCGCGATCAAGCTCACCACTGCGCGCTACTTCACGCCGAACGGACGCTCGATCCAGGCGAAGGGCATCACACCCGACATCATCGTCGAAGAAGCGACCGTGACCGAAGGGGAGGCCGCCGCCAGGTTGCGTGAAGCCGACTTGGAGCGCCATCTGGCCAATCCGCAAGGCGGTACGTCCGAAATCAAGCAACCCGCGCCGCAGCCGCAGTCGGCGGTGCCGCCCGCGCCGTCAGCGCCCAAGGCCGAGGACAAACCTACCGATGACGGCACGCCGCCGGACATCGTGTCGAAGAACGACTATCAGTTGAATCAGGCGTTGAATCTGCTAAAAGGTCTGCAGATTATTGGCAAGAGATAACCGCTGCCTAGGCAAGCGCCAGCCAACGGAAGGCCCGCCCAGTGCGGGCCTTCCGCGTTAAGATGCCCGCAAAATCCGGACTAATTACCGCAATGGACGACAACCAACTACTGCGTTACAGCCGCCACATCTTGCTGCCCGAGATCGGCATCGACGGCCAGCAGAAGTTGCTCGACTCGCACGCCTTGATGATCGGCGCCGGCGGACTCGGCGCCCCGGTATCGCTTTATCTGGCAGCGAGCGGCGTGGGTCGATTCACCGTATGCGACGACGACAATGTCGACCTGACCAATCTGCAACGGCAGATCGTGCATTTCACCGATTCGATCGGCGAGCGCAAGGTCGAATCCGCGCGCCGCACGCTGTCGCGCATCAATCCGGAGACCGTTGTCACCGCCATTGCTGAACGCGTAGCCGGCGAACGATTGGAGGAACTGGTCCAGTCCGCGGATGTGATCATCGATTGCACCGACAATTTCGCCACGCGTCATGCCATCAATCGCGCCTGCGTCAGATTTTCCAAACCGCTGGTGTCGGGCGCGGGTGTCCGCTTCGACGGCCAGGTTGCGGTATTCGATCTGCGCAGAGCGGACAGCCCGTGCTATCACTGCCTGTTTCCGGAAAGTGGGGATCTCGAGGAAATGCGCTGTGCCGTCATGGGCGTATTCGCCCCGCTGGTCGGAATAATTGGTTCGGTCCAGGCCGCCGAAGTGCTGAAATTGCTGATGGGCGTGGGCCGGGACCTGACCGGCAGGTTGCTGCTGCTCGACGCGCTGACGATGGAATGGAGGAGTGTGCGACTCAAGAAAGATCCGCATTGCGCCGTGTGCGCGGCGGGAGATACGACGCAGCGCGAAGCCGTTGAGGTGTGCGCGCGGCCGTAACGTTGACGCTTACTGCTTGCGAACTTCCACGCGCGTCCGGCCGTTGGCCGCGGATACATAGATCATTTCCTTGCTGGTGACTTCCTTGAGATGCCAGGCCGCGGCAAAACCCACCGGCATCAGACTGGGCAAGGTCGAAGACTCGATCCTGGTGTGCAGGTAGCCATCGCGTACCGCCCAGTTGCCGCTCGCAGAGAAGTAGTACACCAGCCGGCCATTCTTCACTTCGTAATTGGGGCGATTCGGCAGATAGAAATCGGGGGGCACCAGCATGCGCAACTCGCCCTGCCAGTTGACCCGCCCTCCGGGAAGCAGCGTGAACTCGGTTTCGACGATCACGTCGTCCGGTGCGACTTCGCGCGAACCCCAGGTCCCGGCGACCACTTTCGCAAAGTCGTCGTCCGAGGTGCCGCAACCGCCCAGCAATACAAACATGGCAGCGCACGCCATGGCCCTGACGACCTTCGCGGCATATCGCAAGGAAGCTATACCAGCGCGGGCCATTGCGCGGCCCACTGCTCCGTGGGGTCGCGCCTGAATCCGCTCTTGGCAAACTGGTGCCAGCGGCCGACCACGAAAGCGATCATGAGATTGGCCTGGGCGGCTGCGTCGGTATTTTCCGGAATCTGTTTTTCCGAAATCGCGAAGCGCAAGGCCTGCTTCAGCGTTGCTTCCAGCCGGTCATGCAACTGGTTGATGCGCGCCTGCAGGCGCTCGTCTTCATTGACCAGTGCGTCGCCGATCAGCACACGCGTCATGCCGGGATTTTTCTTGGCAAAGCCGAGCAACGTCGTCATGATCGCCTCGAGCTGCTTCAGTCCGCTCGCCTCCTCCGCGGTAATCTTGTTCACCAGCCCAAACAGGGTCTGCTCGATGAATTCGATCAATCCCTCGAACATCTGCGCCTTGCTCGCGAAATGCCGGTAGAGCGCCGCCTCCGAAACATCGAGTCTGGCAGCGAGCGCGGCAGTGGTGATTTTTTCACCCTTTGGATTTTCGAGCATGCTCGCAAGGGTCTGCAGAATCTGCAGCTTGCGTTCTCCCGGCTTGGTAGGCATGGCAACGCTGATTGGGGTGGAGGGAGGAAAGGTTACCCGAACGGCGCGAAATTTAACACGAACCGGCGTTGTGCGAAGCGGCGCGCCTTACAGGAGGCGCAACAACCTGGGTAGCCGGAACAGTTGCCGCACATTGGCGTCCACCCAGGCCGGCGCGCAATTCGACTCCGTCATCCACACGGTTTTCATTCCCAGACGCTTGGCGGTGCGCAGATTCTCCAAGCTATCTTCCACCATGACGCAGCGCGACGCTACCAGTCGATGCGCGTGCATCAGGCGCAGAAATCCGTGTGCTTCCGGCTTAGGTCGAAACCGGGTGCGCTCGATCGAAAAGACATCGTCGAACAGATCGCGCACCCCCAGCGCCTGCAGGACGGCACGCGCGTAATGTCCCGGCGCATTCGAGAACACGATCTTGCGGCCTGGCAGGCGCCGCAGGACGGAGCGCAATTCACGGCGGCCCACGACCATGCGGTCGAGTTCGGGGAAATGATGGGTTTCGCGCAAAAAATGCCCTGGATCGACGCGATGGTGCCGGATCAGACCGAGCAGCGTCGCACCGTAGCGCTTCCAGTAGAAGTCGCGTAACGCGTTGGCGTCCTCCTCGTCGAGATCGAGCAGCCCGGCTACGTACTCCGTCATCGAGCGGTTGATATGCGGAAAGATATGCGGTCGCGCATCGTGGAGGGTGTTATCGAGGTCGAAGATCCAGACCCTCGACCTGCGCACGCGGGAAACAGTCATTTCAGCGGAAGGACCGCACGCCCTCGATCGACAAGCTGACCGTTAGCGGTTGCGGATCAACGTCCCCACACCCTGATCGGTGAGCACTTCCAGCAACAGCGCGTGCTCGACCCGCCCGTCGATGATGTGCACGCTCCTGACGCCGCTCTTGGCCGCGTCCAGCGCCGAGTCGATCTTGGGCAGCATGCCGCCGTGGATGGTGCCGTCAGCGAACAGATCGTCCACCTGTTTGGGCGTCAATCCGGTCAGCAGCTTGCCGTTCTTGTCGAGCACCCCGGGCGTATTGGTCAGCAGGATCAGCTTTTCGGCGTGCAGGATCTCGGCCAGTTTGCCGGCGACCAGGTCGGCGTTGATGTTGTAGGACTCGCCGTCCTCGCCCACCCCGATGGGCGCCACCACCGGAATGAATTCGCGGCTCTCCAGCAGGGAAATCACTTCCGGGTCGATACTCTGGATCTCGCCGACCTGGCCGATGTCGAGCATCTCGGCGGCATCGTCCTTGTTCGAGAGCAACAACTTCTTGGCGCGAATGAAGGAACCGTCCTTGCCGGTCAGACCGATCGCACGGCCGCCGTTTTGGTTGATCAGGTTGACGATGTCCTTGTTCACCAGGCCGCCGAGCACCATTTCGACGATGTCCATGGTTTCGCGGTCGGTGACCCGCATACCCTGGATGAATTCGCCCTTTTTGCCGACGCGCTTGAGCATGTCGTCGATCTGCGGCCCGCCGCCGTGGACGACCACCGGGTCCATGCCGACCAGCTTGAGAAGCACCACATCACGCGCGAAGGAGTGCTTGAGCTTCTCGTCGGTCATGGCGTTGCCGCCGTATTTGACGACGATGGTCTTGCCGTGGAAACGGCGGATGTAGGGCAGCGCCTCGGCGAGGATCTGCGCTTTCTGCGCTACGTCGGTGGCGGACAGGGACATGGTGCGCTCACGTGAACTTGGGAATAGCGCGGATTCTACCGCGACGGTTACAAGGATCGTGATGAAACCGTGATTTTCGGGTGATAAGGCCGTGAGCATTGGCGCCGAGAATGCCGCACTGACGGGACTGAACCTGTCTGTTTTCTCGCCCGGCCCGGGTACTTTCACCCGGGCCGTCATTCCGGGGTGGCAACCCAGACACGAAGGGGAATTCTCATGAACAAGAGCAAGTCGATGACGGGACTCGCGATCGCAGCCGCTGCCGCTTCGCTGTTCGCTTCGGGCCTGGTCGGGGCCGCCGACGAAAGCGGATCGGGCGTGCAGATCAAGTGTTTCGGTGCGAATGCCTGCAAAGGTCACGGCCAGTGCAAAACCTCGATGAACGAATGCAAGGGGCACAACGCCTGCAAGGGCAAAGGCTTCGTCGAAATGACCGAAAAGGCGTGCGTCGAAAAACTCGGCCGCAGCTGATTCCGTTTTATGCCGGAACGAAACAGCACATCAACCCGGTTGAGCGCTGCAACGCCCCGTTCATTCACCAACTGCAAAGGAGCAACAATGAAAACCTCTGATCGCATCATCCGCAGCACCTTCGCCAGCCTGTTCGCGGCCGGCGCGCTGGCCTTCGGCTCCCAATCGATGGCCGCCGACAACGACCACAGCAAGGAAGAGAAGTGCGCCGGCATCATCAAGGCCAGCAAGAACGACTGCGCCACCAGCAAGAACCAGTGTCACGGCCATGTCACCAGCGACCGCGACCCGGAAGCGTGGATCTATGTGCCGAAGGGCACCTGCGAAAAGATTTCCGGTGCGCATCTGACCGCCGCCATCGATCCGACTCCCGGCGTCAAGAACTGAGCCCACAGCCTCGGGGCCGGGCAGCTTCCGGTCCCGACTTCGTTCCCCAATTTACGGGCGCCACCCCGGCAGCGCCCGAAATCGCGAGGCCATCATGAACATGTCAATTTTGCGAGTTGCTGCTGCGTTATCCCTGTTTGCAGCGGCGATGAACCTGCACGCAGAACAACTGACCGAACGTAAAACGCTGACACTGGAAGGTGCGGAGAAAGTCATGGCGGCGGCCATCGCCGAAGCCAGACGCCTCGATGCACCCGGCGGCGCGATTGCGATTGTCGATGACGGCGGCCATGCCGTGCTCACCGCGCGTCTGGACAATACCTTTCCGGCCGCGTCCACGATTTCCCTTGGCAAAGCGCGCACTTCGGCTCTGTTTCGCAAACCGACCAAATTTTTCGAAGACATCGTCAACAAGGGTCGCATCACCATGGTGGCATTGCCCGACACATTGTTCACCCCGTTGCAGGGCGGCATCCCGTTGGTCGTGGACGGCCAGACCGTCGGCGCGATCGGTATGAGTGGCGCGGCGAGTGCGGCTCAAGATGAGGAAATAGCCATGGCGGCGGCCAAGGTACTGACCGGAGAAAACAGATGATCTCCGTTGCGCGACTGCTGCTTGCGGCCGCCCTCGGCCTCGTTGCCGGCGCCGCCATGCCGGCGCCGGGCACAGCGGACCCGGATATCTTTCCCGGCAATCCGCGCGCCGTGGTGGACCTGGCAACCAGCACCGGGGCCGCATTGGTCAAGGGTGAGTGGCGCTACAGCGATACCCGCATCGTCGAAGCGCGCTTCATCGGCCCCGGTGCGGACGGTCAGCCCACCGGCGAACCGGTTGCCACCTACGACTACCTGCCGAAAGCGGGCGGCGCTGACTTCGACGACAGCGCCTGGGAAATCATCGCGCCGGAAACCCTGAAACGACCGCGTGGCCATGGCCATGTCGCATTCAACTGGTACCGGATCCGGCTCACCGTTCCCGCGCGCATCGGACGGTTCGATCCGACCGGCGCCTCCGTCGTATTCGAAACCAAGGTGGACGATTACGCCGAGATCTGGGTGGACGGCGAGATTGCCTACGCCATGGGCGACAGCGGCGGGCCGGTCGTGAAAGGTTGGAACGCGAAGAATCGTCTCGTCATCGGCCGCGACGTCAAACCCGGCCAGCAAATCCAGTTGGCTGTGTTCGGGATCAATGGCCCGATTTCGCGTTCTCCGACCAACTTCATCTTCCTGCATCACGCCCGGCTGGAGTTTCACAATGGCCCGACCGGGCCGATGGCAATTCCTCCGCACGAAGTCAACATCGAGGTCGAACGGCTGGATCCGGAGATCGACCGCATCGTCAGCCAGAATCCCAAGCTGTTCAAGCTGGCCGACGGCTTCCAGTTCACGGAAGGACCGGTATGGGTACGCGACGGCGGTTACCTGCTGTTTTCCGATCCGAACGCCAACACCATATATAAATACACACGCGCTGGCGCCTTGTCGGTATTCCGTTCCCCAAGCGGCTACGAAGGTGCGGACATAGCGGAATTCGGTCAACCGGGATCCAACGGTCTTACGGTGGACAGGCAGGGACGGCTTACCTTCGATGAGCACGGTAACCATCGGGTGAGTCGCCTGGAGCGCGACGGCACGATCACCGTGCTCGCCGACAACTATCAGGGCAAAAGGTTGAACAGTCCGAACGACCTGGTAATCAAGTCCGACGGCGCTGTGTACTTCACCGATCCGCCATTCGGCCTGCCGAAGTTCTTCGACGATGCGCGCAAGGAACTGCCCTACAGCGGTATCTACCGTATCAAGGACGGCATGCTTGCGCTGCTATCGGCCGATCTGACCGGCCCCAACGGCATCGCCTTCTCTCCCGACGAGAAGCATCTCTACATCGGCAACTGGGATGAAAAAAACAAAGTCGTGATGCGTTACCCGGTAAACCGCGACGGCACTCTGGCGCCTGGCGAGGTGTTCTTCGACATGACCGCCGCGCCTGGCGAAGACGCGCTTGACGGCATCAAGGTGGATGCAGAAGGTCATCTCTACGTATCCGGTCCCGGCGGACTATGGATCCTTGCGCCCGATGGACGACACCTCGGTACCATCCGTGGGCCGAAGCATGCGCACAACATGGCGTGGGGCGACGATGGCAACACGCTCTATCTCACCGCGCAGTCGGCGCTATACCGGCTGCCGCTCAAAGTTCAGGGCATTCGGCCCTAGATTGCATATCTGCGAATTGCTTCTCTCCTCCCTTGCGCCCGGCTTGCCGGGCTTTTTTTTGCCGGCGACCGGCATGGGGCAACTCTGTCGTTCGCTCAAGCCCATCCTTACAGCCTGCGCTCAAAAGACTTCCATCGGTCATTTCGCGCCGCCAGCCGTGACCAAAGCTTGTCTTCTCCGTGATCTTTGCGTGATCAACGCCGCCAATACTGCCGCCATCTGATCAGGCCGATCGGGCCTGCAGAAACAGACAGGGCCTGCCGCCCGGCCAGAACACAAGGAGATATCGAATGAACACCGTCGCCATGTCACTCTTATCGATGAATGTCGGCACGGCTGCGGCCGTGCGCCACTCGCGCGCCGCCGACGCGCTGCTGTCGCTGATGAGCTTCTACGAGCAGGGCGAAGGCCTGGAAGAAGGTGAGGAATCCGAGACCGAACTGATGGTGCTGTTGTCCGGCATGGTCGCAGTCGATATCGGCGCGTTGCAAGGCGAGTGACATGGGCGCATGCGAATCGATGAACGGACACGGTATCCCGGCGCGTGCAGGCATCGGTCTGCGCCCACCGCACTACCGGCAGTTGCTGGATGAATTGCCGGACATCGGCTGGCTCGAAGTCCACAGCGAAAACTATTTCTGCGAGGGCGGCCAGCCGCTGTACTTCCTCGATCGCCTGCGCCGGCACTATCCCGTCAGCCTGCACGGCGTCGGCCTGTCGCTGGGATCGACCGATGCGCTGTCCCGCGAGCACCTGACGAATCTGGCCCGCCTGATCGATCGCGTCGAACCGGCACTGGTTTCCGAGCACCTGTCGTGGAGTTCAGTCGGCGGCCGCTTCTACAACGACCTGCTGCCATTGCCCCATAGCGAGCAGGCGCTCGCAGTGGTATGCCGTCATATCAATCAGGCCCAGGAATTTCTCGGCCGTCAGATCCTGGTCGAGAACGTTTCCAGTTACCTGCAATTCGCCGAGTCGAACCTGCCGGAATGGGAGTTCGTCGCGGAAGTGGCGCGCCGCACAGGCTGCGGCATCCTGCTCGACGTCAACAATGTCTACGTGTCATCGGTCAATCACGGCTTCGACGCAGCGCGTTATCTGCGCGGCATTCCGACGGCGCACGTCCGGGAAATCCATCTTGCCGGCCACGATCACAACGGGCGCTGCCTGATCGACACGCATGGCGCCCGCGTCGCCGAACCGGTGTGGGCCCTGTACCGCGAAGCCGTCGCGCGTTTCGGGCGCGTCCCGACGCTCATCGAATGGGACACGGACCTGCCGCCGCTCGCCGTCCTTGTCGACGAAGCCGCCGCCGCCGACAGAATCCTGGCCGACACCATCATGGAGAACCGGCATGCCCTCGCTGCGTGAACTGCAACTGAAGTTCGTCGCCACCCTGCTTGATCCGGCGGGCAACTACGCGACCGCACACGTGATCGACAACGCCATCCCGGCGCACGAACGCATCGGCGTCTACCGCAACAACGTGATATCGAATTTTCGCCAGACATTGCGCGCCGTCTATCCGGTGATCGAACGCCTGGTCGGCGCGCGCTTCTTCGACCGCGCCGCCGACCGCTACATGCGCGTGCATCCCTCCGCCAGCGGCGACCTGAACCGCTTCGGAGAAACCTTCGCGGATTTTCTCGATACCTGGCCGCCGGCGCGCGAACCGCGATACCTCGCCGATGTGGCCCGCCTTGAATGGCTGGTGGAGGAATCGTTCCACGCAACCGACCGCGAAAGCCTGCGGCCGACCGATCTCGCCGCGGTTCCGCCCGATCGCCAGACATTGCTGACCTTCGATCTGCATCCTTCCTGCCGGCTGCTGGTCTCTGCCTATCCCATCCATCGCATCTGGCAGGTGAACCAGCCGGATGCGCCGGATGACGCTTCGGTGGATCTCGCGGAAGGCGGCGTGTTCCTGCTGGTCCGGCGTCACGGCCGTGAAGTCGCAATCGAAACGCTCGACCGCGGCGGCTTCTGCATGTTCAGCCTGTTCGCCGCCGGGAGAAATTTCGACGAGGCGCTCCGCTACTCAGTTTCGGTACAGCCGGATTTCGATGTCGCCGCCTTCCTGCAGCGCCACGTGTTCGGCGGCGCATTCGCCGGCTTCGACTGGCCGCTGTCCTGCAGCGACGAGACGGCGGACGGCGACTCGCAGCGCCCATTCGCGGCGGCTGCGTGACCGAACGTTTAGGTTTGCGTGAGACGTGCGTGATCTTTCGCGAACACACTCGCAATCACCAGGTGGCCCGATGCCACCCTGGCCTTCCAACCCTCAAATGAACGGAGCAAGAACATGAATGCATCGAACAGGATCATCAATACCGCTTTTGCGAGCCTGCTTGCGCTCGGTTTGAGTGCGGCCGGCAGCCAGGCGATGGCGGCCAAGGGCGACACCGAAAAATGCGCGGGCATCGTCAAGGCCGGCAAAAACGATTGCGGCACCAGCAAGTCGGCCTGTGCCGGCAGCATCAAGACAGACAACGAGGCGGAAGCCTGGATCGCGCTCCCCAAGGGCAGTTGCGAGCGCATCGCCGGCGGCCACATCGTCACTGCCGCCTGGGCCAAGCCCGGCGGCGCCAAGTAAACAACGCTGCTTCGATCCCTCTCCGGCGGCGACGCGGAGAGGGACTATCCGGGCAAAGGAGGCAACACATGGAACTGACCATGAACCAAAGCGCGCGCGTGAATGCGATCGGCACAGCGACCGCAATCGCCAGGAATGCGGTTCGTATCGCCGAGGGCTGGCTTGCGCCGGTGCTCGATCTCGCCATCCGCATCTGGGTCGGCATGGTGTTCTTTCAGTCCGGCCTGACCAAGATCCTGAGCTGGGACACGACGCTGGCCCTGTTCGAGAACGAATACGCGGTGCCGTTGCTGCCGCCGCAACTGGCCGCGTACATGGGTACCGCCGCCGAGTTGGTACTGCCGGTTTTTCTGGTTCTCGGCCTCGGCGGCCGGCTTTCAGCCGCCGCGCTGTTCGTGTTCAACATCATCGCCGTGGTTTCGTATCCGGATCTCGGGGAAGTCGGCCTCAAGGACCACCAGTACTGGGGCCTCCTGCTGCTCATTCCGCTGTTGCACGGCCCCGGAAAAATTTCAGTCGATCATTTTCTGCGCCGCCGCCTGTTCTGATCCGGCTGGCGTCACGCTACCAGAAGGAATGCAGCCATGAACGCAATCAATGCCAGCGAACAACGCGCCATCTCGATGCGATTGCTCGACGGACAGCGTGCCGTGATCACCGGTGCCAACTCCGGTATCGGAGAGGGCGTCGCCCGCGGTTACGCCGAAGCCGGCGCGCGGGTCGTCGTCAACTATGTCGCCGGGGAAGAGCGCGCGCAGCAGATCGTTTCCGAAATTCGCTCTGCTGGCGGCGAAGCCATCGCCATCCGCGCCGACGTAAGCAACGAAGCAGAGGTCAAGGCCATGTTTGCCCAGGTGATAAACACCTGGGGCAGCGTCGACATCCTGGTCAACAATGCCGGCCTGCAGCGCGACGCGAAGATCCACGAAATGTCGCTCAAGGACTGGGAACTGGTGCTTGCCGTGAACCTCACCGGCCAGTTCCTGTGCGCCCGCGAAGCCGTGTGCGAATTTCTGCGCCGCGGTGTGGTGGCGGAAATTTCGCAGGCCGCCGGCAAAATCATCTGCATGTCCTCGGTGCATGATGTGATCCCCTGGTCCGGCCACGCCAACTACGCCGCCTCCAAGGGCGGCGTGTCGATGCTCATGAAGACCATGGCGCAGGAATTGGCGATGCACAAGATCCGCGTCAACGGCATTTCGCCGGGCGCCATCAAGACCCCGATCAACACCGCAGCCTGGGCCACGCCGCAGGCGGAAGCCGAGCTGCTCAAACTGATTCCCTATTACCGCGTCGGCGAAACACGCGACATCGCGCGCGCGGCGGTATGGCTTGCCTCCGATCAGTCGGACTACGTCAACGGTGCGACGCTGTACGTCGATGGCGGCATGACGCTGTATCCGGAATTCCGCGAGGGGGGCTGATCATGAGCCTCGCGCAAACCACGGTACAGGCGCAGCAATCGCGCGCCTGGCGCGAATGGCTGCACACTTTCGCGCTGCTCGCGGCAGTGTCGCTGATCCTGCTGGCCGGCAGCGCCTTTGCCGGTGCCCGCGAAGTGAAGGGCTTCGTGCTGACGGTTTCCGATCTTGACCGCTCGGTCGCGTTTTTCGAGCAGGCGCTCGGATTCCGCAAGACCGGCGAACGTACGACTGCGGATCGCGACTACGACTATGTCACCGGTGTTTTCGGCACCCGCGTGCGAACGGCGTCGTTGCAGCTCGGCGATGAAACGATCGAGCTCGACCAGTATCTCGGACCCGCCGGCAAGCCGGTCCCGGTCGACAGCCGCGCCAACGACCTCTGGTTCCAGCATTTTGCGGTCGTGGTATCGGACATGCAGAAGGCCTATGAGCATGTCTCGCGCTTTCCGATTCAGGCGATTTCCAGCGCCCCGCAGACCCTACCCGAGTGGAACAAGGCAGCGGCTGGCGTCAAGGCTTTCAAGTTCCGCGACTTCGACGGCCATCCGCTGGAGCTGCTCTATTTGCCGCCGGACAAGGGCCCGGCCAGATGGCATCGCGACGACGCGCTGTTTCTCGGGATCGACCACTCCGCCATAACCGTTTCCAGTACCGATCGCAGTTTCGCTTTCTACCGCGATTTGCTTGGCCTAGTTGTGGTCGGCGCAAGCCTGAACTCGGGCGAAACCCAGGAGCAGCTCGATAACGCCTTCGGTGCGGTAGTACGCGTAACGGGATTGCGCCCGCGGGACGCAAGCGGCCCCGGTGTGGAGTTTCTGCAGTACCTCACGCCCGGCGGCGGACGTTCGACGCCCGCGGATGCCGGAGTCAACGATCTGGTCGCCACCCGGACGGTCATCGAGGTGGACGACCTCGACGAGTTGGTCGCCAAGTTGCAGCACGCGGACGTCCGCTTCATATCGCCTCGCGCCGTGGAAGTGAAAGACCAGCCATACCGCAGACAACTCATGGTCCGCGATCCCGACGGCCACGCCGTATTGCTGGTTCAACCATGAGGGCCACGGGTCCAGCCATGAGATACGACGCGATCATCATCGGTTCAGGCGCCGGCGGTTCGGCCGCCGCTTACCATCTGACACAGACCGGCAAACGCGTGCTGCTGATCGAGCGCGGACCGTCGCTGCCGAAGGACGGCAGCACGCTCGATGCGTACCAGGTGATTCGTCACGGAAAATTTCTGGCGCGCGAACCCTGGCTGGATAGATTCGGCCGCACCGTCGTACCCGAAGAACACTTCAACCTTGGCGGCAAGACCAAATGGTATGGAGCCGCGCTGCTGCGCTTTGCCCCCGAAGAATTCGAAGTCGACGCAAGTCACCAATGCCGCGGCTGGCCGATCGGCTATGACGATCTTGAACCGTTCTACGAGGAAGCGGAAAACCTGCTCGGGGTGCGCCAGTTTCCGGTGGAGGCGGACATGCGCAAGCTGGCGGACGGCCTGCACAGGCAAGACCCCCATTGGCGCATGCGGCCGCTCCCGCTGGGACTGTCCGCCGACATCCTGAACCATCCTTACGAAGCAGCCCATTTCGACGCCTATGCGTCGGTTCGCGGATTGAAAGCCGATGCCGAGAACCGTTTCCTGGACCGCGTGCGCGATCGGTCCAACCTGCAGATTCTGATCGGCAGACAGGTGACAAGCCTGCTCCCCGGTGCCGGCGAACCGACTCGCATCAGCGGCGTGGTTTGCGATGACGGCAGCCGCTTCGAGGCCAGCGCCGTACTGCTGGCCGCTGGCGCATTGCACAGCCCCCGCCTTCTGCAGACCTACATGGAATCCGCCGGACTCTCGCACAGTCTGCCGGCTTACCGGCAGGTGGGGCGCAATTACAAATCGCACATGCTCACCGCGATGCTGGCGCTATCGCACCGCAAAGTGCACGACGTGCTGTGCAAAACAGCACTGCTGATTTCGGATCGTTTTCCGCACAGCAGCCTGCAGACACTGGGCGGCGGCCTCGCCGCCGATATCATCTCCGCACAGATGCCCGGCTTCATACCGAAACGCCTGAGCGACATCGTCGGCAATCGTGTCTACGGATTGTTCTTGCAAACCGAGGACGGTTCGCATCCCGATAACCGCGTCGTGGTGCAGCCCGGCGTGAGTCCGCGGCTCGACTACGATGTCGAACGTCTGCCTTCCGCGCGTGACGAACACCGGCGCTTCGTGCGCGCGCTGCAACGGCAGCTCATTAGGCTCGGCTATTTCCCGCTCACCAAGGCGATACCGCTAAGCGGCACGGCGCACGCTTGCGGAACACTCATCGCCGGCCACAGTCCGCAAACCTCGGTGGTAGACGCCGTCGGCAAGGTTCACGGCATGGCGAATCTCTATGTGGTCGACGGCAGCATCCTGCCGCGCTCGAGCCGGGTCAATCCGGCACTCACCATCTACGCCTGGGCTTTGCGCGCGGCGCAGCGACTTGGCGAAACGCGTGCCATCACGCGCGACGAGATGCACGCGGCGGAATCCGTCGCCTGATGCGGAACTTCAGAGGAGACGACATCATGAATTCCCCGCAGGCACCACTGATTCGCTTCGGCAGGGAAATCTGCGGCGACATCGAACAGGCCGAGCGCCGCGAATGGTGGCTCGCCAATGGACTCGGCGCCTACGCGGCGGGCACGATCGCCGGCACGCTTACGCGCCGCTACCATGGCTTGCTGGTCGCGCCGGTCGATCCGCCGCTGGGTCGCCGTCTTGTCGTAGCCAAAGCCGACGCGACGCTGAGCGACGGCGTCGATAGCTGGCCGCTGTTCAGCAACCGCTGGGGGGGCGGCGTGATTGCGCCCGCGGGACATCTGAATATCGAATCCTTCGAACTCGACGGCCGCATTCCGGTATGGCGTTTTGCCTGCGCTGGTCTGCGTGTCGAGCAGCGCATCTGGATGGAACAAGGCGCCAACACCACCTATGTCGCTTTCCGCCTGCTGCCCGACGGCGGTGAACCGCAACGGCCGCTGTCATTGAACATCAAGCTGCTCGCCAACGCGCACGACCATCACGGCAGCGCGCGCTCCGGGGAATTCAATCCCGTGATCGAATCCGGCGGTGCCGACCTCCGGGTGCGCTTCCCGGACTGGTTCGCGCTCACGCTGCGCGCCCGTGGCGGCATCATTCACGGCCGGCACGAATGGTATGAAAACTTCGATCTGCCGGCGGAGCGCAGCCGCGGCCTGGCCGACCGCGACAATCATCTTTGCGTCGGCGAGGCCGCCCTGCAGCTGCTCCCCGGCGAATGGGTGGGCGTGGTAGCCAGCCTGGATGCCAATCCTTCGCCGTATCTCGATGAAGCGTTGCGCCGCGCCAGAGCGGCGGACGCCGGCAATCTCAAACGGGCGCGCGTGCAGGTACCCGAGCTTGCGCAAGCGCCGGCATGGGTCGATCAGCTCACGCTTGCGACCGCGAGCTTTATTTTTGCGCGCCCGCTTCCGGAAGCGCCCGACGGAGAATCGGTGATCGCCGGTTATCCCTGGTTCGGCGATTGGGGTCGCGACACGATGATCGCGCTGCCGGGCCTGACGCTAGCCAGCGGACGCTTCGAAACTGCGCGCCGGATCCTGCAAACTTTTGCGCGCTTCGTCGACCAGGGCATGTTGCCGAATGTCTTTCCAGGTGCCGGAGACAAACCGGATTACAACACCGTGGACGCGGCGCTCTGGTACATCGAGGCCTGGCGTGCCTACGTGGATACCACGCATGACAAGGCCGCGCTCAAAGATGCCTTCCCGGTGCTCGAATCGGTCATCGAATGGCACATCAGGGGAACCCGCTACGGCATCGGCGTGGATGCGTCCGACGGACTGCTGCGCGCCGGCGCGCCCGGCGTGCAATTGACATGGATGGACGCCAGGATCGGCGACTGGGTGGTCACGCCGCGCGCGGGCAAACCAGTGGAGATCAATGCGCTTTGGTTCAACGCCCTCGAATCCATGGTGCAATTTGCCGACCTGCTGAAACTTTCCCGCGAGCCCTACCGCACGCTCGCTTTGCAGGTCAGACAGGCCTTCCAGCGCTTCGTGAATGAGGATGCCGGCGGCCTCTATGACGTGCTCGACGGGCCGAACGGGGACGACCCAAGCGTGCGGCCGAACCAGATCTTTGCCGTGAGCCTGCCCTTTTCTCCGCTCGATCGAGTGATTCAGGAAAGGGTGGTTCGCCAGTGCGGCGCTGAGCTGCTCACCTCTTACGGCCTGCGCTCCCTGACTCCTTCGCATGCCGACTACAAACCG
Organism: Betaproteobacteria bacterium; assembly: GCA_016194905.1. Taxonomy (NCBI): domain Bacteria; kingdom Pseudomonadati; phylum Pseudomonadota; class Betaproteobacteria; species Betaproteobacteria bacterium. The sequence continues at coordinate 75,200 of JACQAP010000026.1, read as the reverse complement.
TATTACCGCGGCGGCGTCCGCGAGCGCGATTCGTCGTATCACCAGGGACCGGCCTGGGGCTGGTTGCTCGGCCACTACGCGTTGGCCGAATTCCGCGTGTTCGGCGATGCGCAAAGCGCGCAAGCGCGACTCGATCCGTTACGCGATCACTTGCTGGATGCCGGCCTGGGCACGGTCAGCGAAATCTTCGACGGCGGCCCGCCGCACGCACCGGGCGGCGCACCCTCGCAGGCCTGGTCGGTGGCTTGCACGCTGGAAGCCTGGTGGCTCCTGGAAAAAGCGAAGAAACAATCTGCCACAGAGGACACAGAGAAAGGCACCTCACCCCCCGCCCTCTCCGCTTACGTGGAGAGGGAGCCAAAGGCAGTGATGCGAGCGTGACTTCCTCTGTATCCGACACCCTCTCCGCCCGCTTGCGGGGGGAGAGGGATGGGGAGAGGTGGGTGTCCTTTGTGGCTAACAATTTTCTATTTGGAGCGAAACCATGAACGCAACGCTGAACGCGGAACGGCAACGACTGGAGGCGCAACACGAAGGCCGCGAGGACTGGCGGCTATGGGGGCCTTACCTTGCCGAACGCGCCTGGGGCACGGTGCGCGAGGATTACAGTGCAGGCGGCACCGCCTGGGAGTATTTCGATCACGATCAGTCGAGAAGTCGCGCCTATCGCTGGAACGAGGATGGCCTCGGGGGCATTTGCGACGAGCATCAGCGCCTGTGCTTCGCGCTCGCCATATGGAACGGCAAGGATCCCATCCTCAAGGAGCGCATGTTCGGCCTGACCGGAAACCAGGGCAATCACGGCGAGGACGTCAAGGAGTTCTACTTCTACCTCGACGCCACGCCCAGCCACAGCTGGATGCGCTATCTCTACAAATATCCGCAGGCGGAGTATCCGTACGGATGGCTGGTGCGGGAAAACGCGCGTCGCTCCAGACAGGAACCGCCGTTCAATCTGCTGGACACCGGCGTGTTCGAAGACAGCCGTTACTTCGATGTCGAAGTCCGTTATGCGAAGGCCGGACCGGACGAGATTCACATCCGGATCATCGCCACCAATCACGGACCGGAGGCCGCACCGCTGCACCTGCTGCCGCAGTTATGGTTTCGCAACGACTGGTCCTGGGGCGATCCGGTGGACAAACCCGTGCTACGGGATATCGCGGTGCCCATGGGCGCCCGGTGGGCGGTGCAAGCCGACCACCCCACGCTGGGCACTTACCATCTTTATGGCCGGCACCCCGCGCAGGTGCTTTACACGGAAAACGAGAGCAATGCCGAGCGCCTTTGGAATGTTTCCGGCACAACGCCTTACGTGAAAGACGCATTCCACCGTCGCGTCGTCAATGCCGAGCAAGCCGCGGTCAACCCGGAACTGTCCGGCACCAAGTTCGGCGCCTGGCATGTCGTTACGCTCGAGCCCGGTCACTCGGCGACCATCGGCATGACATTGTCGCGCCAGCCGCTCGTCGATCCTTTCGGCAAGCGCGAAGTCACCTTCGCGAAACGCGAGGCGGAAGCCACGGTGTTCTATGACCAGCTGCTGCCCGAGGGCGACACCCAGGACATGAACATACTGCGCCAGTCGCTGGCGGGCATGATCTGGAGCAAGCAGTTCTTCCACTTCGATGTCGCGCGCTGGCAGGATGGAGATCAATTGCCGCCGCCCGCGAACCGCAAGGTCGGACGCAATCGCCGCTGGCGCCACATGAAGGCCGCGCATGTCGTGTCCATGCCGGACAAATGGGAATACCCGTGGTTCGCCGCCTGGGACCTGGCTTTTCATTGCGGCGCATTGGCGCTGGTCGACGTGGATTTCGCCAAGCAGCAGATCGAACTGCTGCTCACCGAACACTTCCTGCACCCCAACGGCCAGATTCCGGCGTACGAGTGGTCCTTCGACGACGTCAATCCGCCGGTGCTGGCGATGGCCGCGCTGAAAGCTTTTCGCGCCGAGAGGGTGCAGCGCGGCGAAGGCGACATCGGCTTCCTGCAACGCGTGACCCACAAGTTCCTGATGAACTACACCTGGTGGCTCAATCGCAAGGACGCCGACGGCAACAACGTGTTCGAAGGTGGTTTCCTCGGACTGGACAACATTTCGGTGTACGACCGTTCACAGCCGCTGCCCGCCGGGTTCAGCCTCAAACAAGCCGACGCGACCGGCTGGATGGCGATGTTCGCATTGAACATGACCATGCTGTGCCTGGAACTGGCGGCCTCCGATTCAGACTACGAAGATCTTGCCATCCAGTGTTATCTGCAGTTCCTCGGCATCGCCAACACCATCGCCGGCGGCAGCGGCATGGGCATATCACTGTGGGACGAACAGGACGGCTTCTTCAAGGACGTAGTGGTGGGGCCGGACGGCAGTGCGCAGCGCATCGACGTGTTTTCCTGGGTCGGTCTGATTCCGTTGTTCGCCTGCGAAATCGTCGATCAGCGTCTGCTCAAGGCGGCACCGCGCTTCGAAGCGGTGATGAAGGCGCATCGCTACGGGCTGTTCGACGGCCACTACGTTTCCGAGTGCCCGACCAAGACCAATGCCCGCGGCGAACACCTGCTGGCATTGGTCGACGCCGAAAAACTGCGGGCCATCCTCAAGCACCTGCTGTCCGAGAACGAGTTCCTGTCGAACTATGGCGTGCGCGCCGTGTCGCGCGTGCACGCTGAACGCCGCGACCTTGGCGTCATCCAGGGCGTCGGCCGCGCGCTCATCGAGTACGTGCCGGGCGAATCCAACTCCGGCCTGTTCGGCGGCAATTCCAACTGGCGCGGGCCGATCTGGATGCCGACCAATTACGTGCTGGTGCAGGCCATCGAGCGCTACTACCGCTTTCTCGGCGACGGCTTCAAGGTGCGCGCGCCCTGCCTGGGCGACCGGGAAATGAACCTCAACGAGATCTCCAAGCTGCTCTCGGACCGGCTGGTGAACATCTTTCGCCGCGGACCCGACGGACGCATTCCCGCATTGCCCGGGAACAGTCCGTTTCAGACCGACCCGGCCTGGAAAGACCTGTTGCTGTTCAACGAATATTTCCACGGCGAAAACGGTCTCGGCCTGGGCGCGATGCATCAGACCGGGTGGACCGGACTGGTCGCCAACCTGGTGCAGCGCCGCTACCGCGCCGACATCCCGAGCTACTGGCGTCAGCAGCAGGCACAGCAGCCCGCAGCCCGGGCGACGAGGAAGAAGGCGGTCGCGTGAAGTCCGGGGACTACCACTGGCCGGAATATTTCCTCGAAGCGCTCGGTCTCGGGCTGTTCATGCTGTCGGCCTGCGCCTTCACCGCCTTGCTGGAGCATCCCGCCTCGTTCGCCAGGCAGGCGGTACCGGACCCGTTCACGCGGCGCGCGCTGATCGCGCTGGCCATGGGGCTGACGGCGATCGGCCTGATCTATTCACCGCTGGGCAAGCGTTCCGGCGCGCACCTGAATCCGGCCGTCACGGCGACGTTCTGGCGGCTGGGAAGAATCCACACGCGCGACGCGATGTTCTACACACTGTTCCAGTTTGCCGGCGGCACCGCCGGCGTCGTGCTGTTTTCATTCCTGTTCGGCACCGCGGTCATTGCCGACGCGGCCGTGAACTACGCCGTCACCGTGCCGGGAATGGCCGGCCGCTGGCCGGCTTTTCTCGCCGAGGCACTCATTTCCGGCGGCCTCATGTTCACGGTGCTGACGGTATCGAACAGGCCGGCGCTGAATCGCTACACCGGCCTGTTCGCCGGAGTGCTGGTTGCATTGTTCATCGTCTTCGAGGCACCGCTGTCCGGAATGAGCATGAACCCGGCGCGCACCTTCGCGTCCGCCCTGCCGGCACGGGTCTGGACCGATGCGTGGATCTACTTCCTGGCGCCGGTGGCCGGCATGCTGATCGCGGCGGAACTCTATCTGATGACCCGCGGCAGGAGCGCCGTGCTGTGCTGCAAACTGCACCACGAAAACGACAGCAGGTGCATATTCCCGTGCCGCTATCGCGCGCACCAGTCGCCTGCAGCCGCATGAACGCGGCATGCCGGCAGATCCAGGAGTCATGATGAAACGCGCAGCGGCAAGCGTCCATTCCACGCAGATCGGCAATCTCATGTCCGCATTCGCGGACGCGTTCCGCGCGCTCGAGCGTTCGTTCGGTCCGCTGCTCGATCTCGCGATCCGGCTGTGGGTGGCGGAAGCATTCTTCGTTTCGGGCCTGCTGAAAATCACCGGCTGGGAAACTGCGCTCTACCTGTCGGCCAACGAATATCCGGTTTCATGGCTGGATCCCGTAGCCGCTGCGGTCTTCGGCGTCGTCGTCGAACTCGCGGGCTCGGTGTTGCTGGCGGCGGGACTCGCGACTCGCCTGGCGGCGGCTCCGATGCTGGCCCTGGCGCTCGTGATCCAGTTCAGCTACCGCGCGCTCGACACGCAATTGTTGTGGGCCGCATCGCTGGCGTGGATCATGCTGCGCGGCGCCGGGCCGCTGTCGTTCGATCATCTGCTCAAGCGCGGGACGGGCGACACCGCGATTCCGTTCGCTGCGGGAATCGTGCGGATTTTCGACTGGATCACGCGGCGCATCTTTCCCGTCTATCAGCTGGTGCTGCGAGCCTGGCTGGCCATGGCGCTTGTCGTTGCCGCCCACGCATCGCCCGCCGCCGGCATTGCCGTTGCGGACTGGCTGCCGATTGCCAGCGCGCCGCAACTGCCGAGAGGCATTGCAGTTGCCTGTGCATTGCTGCTGGCAACCGGCTTCGCGACCCGTTTCACCGCCATCGCGCTGGCTGCGGCGGCCATCGCACTGACCGTGATGGACCCGAGCCTTGGGCCGGACTGGCGTTGGGCAATGGCGCTCGGCCTGTTCCTCGCTTTCGGCGCAGGGCCGCTTTCGCTGGACGCCCTTCTCCACAGGCGCCTGCGCGGCGTGTTCCCGCAACTCGCCGGCAAGCCTGCCTTCTCCATCGAAGGCTTGCCGCGCGTGGTCATCGTCGGCGCTGGTTTCGGCGGGCTCGCGTGCGCGCAGGCGCTGCGCCAGGCAAGGGTGCAAGTCACGCTCATCGACCGCAACAACTATCACCTGTTCCAGCCGCTGTTGTACCAGGTGGCCACGGCAAGTCTGGCGCCGGGTGATATCGCCTCGCCAGTGCGCGGATTGTTCCGCGAGCAGTTCAACGCCCGGGTGCTGCTCGGAACGGTGACTGCCGTGGATACCGCGGCGCGCAAGGTCATGGTCGGTGATCTGCAGATTGCTTACGACTTCCTGGTGCTGGGCACCGGTGCCTCGCATAGTTATTTCGGCCGTGATGACTGGGCGGCGCATGCGCCCGGGCTCAAGCGCATCGAAGACGCAACCGACATACGCAGGCGTGTGCTCACCGCGTTCGAGCGCGCGGAGGCCTGCGAAGACGAATCGGAACGCCGTGCCTTGCTGACGTTTCTCATCGTCGGCGGCGGACCGACCGGCGTTGAACTGGCCGGAGCAATTTCGGAACTCGCGCGCTTCGGCATGGACAAGGACTTTCGTCGCTTTGACCCGGCGGCGGCGCGCGTAGTGCTGGTGCAGGCGGCGCCGCGAATACTGCCCACATTTCCGCAAGCTCTTTCCGAGAATGCAAAACGCTCGCTGGAGAATCTGGGCGTTGAGGTCCAGACCGGCAGCCGGGTGGAAACCATAGACGAGCTGGGTGTGACTGTGAACAGCAAGCGTGTCGCCGCACGCACCGTATTGTGGGCGGCAGGTGTGGTCGCCTCGCCCGCGGCAACATGGCTGGGCACGGAAGCCGACAACGCCGGCCGGATCAAGGTCGGCGCGGACCTGTCGGTGACCGGACTGCCGGAAGTCTTCGCCATCGGTGACACGGCGTACTCGACCGCGTGGAATGGCCAACCCGTGCCTGGATTGGCGCCGGCCGCCAAGCAGGGCGGCTTGTATGTTGCATCGGTAATCCGCTCGCGAATTGCCGGGCGAACGCCGCCACGACCTTTCCGCTATCGCCATCTCGGCAGCCTGGCCACCATCGGCCGCAAAGCGGCGGTAGCCGACTTCGGTTCGGTACGTTTGTCCGGAGCCGGGGCCTGGTGGCTCTGGGGCATGGTGCACGTCGGCTTCCTGGTAGGCGTGCGCAACCGGATGTCGGTGATGTTCGACTGGTTCTGGGCCTATCTGACCCTGCGTAGCGGCACGCGCCTGATCACCGGCGCGCCGCTGATCGCGGCCGCCCCGACCTCACCCGCTCGGCCGCGGCTGGAAACGGCGGCGATGTAATGTAAGGAATCCGGGCTTGCTTCTACCAATCAGGCAAAGCCGGCAAAACGGCGAACCGGACCAATACAATGAAAGCGCGGGGGACATGACGCACAGCGTACTGGTGATCGAAGACGATCAAGACATTTCCCAGTTGGTCAGGCTGCATTTGCAGGACCTTCCCTGCCAGGTAAAGCTCGCCGCCGACGGCATCGTCGGCCTGGCCGAAGCGGAAGCGAAGGACTACGACCTGATCATCCTCGATCTCAAGCTGCCGGGCCTGGACGGCCTGGAGGTTTGCAGGCGGTTGCGTGGGCGGGGTACCTACACCCCGATCCTGATGCTGACGTCGAAATCTTCAGAACTGGACCGCGTGCTGGGTCTGGAAATGGGCGCCGACGATTACCTGACCAAGCCGTTTTCGGTGCTCGAACTCACCGCACGGGTCAAAGCGATCCTGCGGCGCATGCGCGCAGTCCCCAATGCCGGAATCGCAGAGGCGGGCAACATGGTCCGTGCCGGAGCGCTCTCGCTGGATCTCGAGCGCCACTGCGTCGCGCTCGACGGCAAACCGGTGACGCTGACTGCGCGCGAATTCGACCTGCTCGTGCATTTCGCCCGCCATCCGGGGCGGGTGTACACCCGCGACCAATTGCTCGACCAGGTGTGGGGATACCAGCACAGTGGGTATGAACACACGGTGAATTCGCACATCAACCGCTTGCGCGCCAAGATCGAACGCGACCCGCAGAACCCCGAATATATCCAGACGGTATGGGGAGTGGGCTACAAGTTCGCTGAACGTCAGTGACTGTTCACGATTTACCGCTTCGCTGATGTTCCGCACTCTTTACAGCAAGCTTGCCGGCGTCCTGCTGCTGCTTTTTCTCGCAGTCGGCACGGCGCTCGTGCTGGCGACTCTGCATTTCTTCGTCGCCTACAACCAGGAGGCGACCCAGAAGCTGAACCAGAAACTGGCGCATCATCTGCTCGAACAGAACCGGCTCATCACGCCAGAAGGCTACGACTCGGCGCGCCTGAAATCCCTGTTCGACATGCAGATGGCGATCAATCCATCGATCGAGATCTATTTGCTGGACAATGAAGGACGCGTGGTCGAATACTCGGCGGCACCGGGCAAGGTAAAGCTCGCGCAGGTCGCACTCGATCCCATCCGTCGGTTCCTCTCCGGCAACGCCCGACTGCCGATTCTGGGCAACGATCCACGCAACCCCGGCACCTGGAAGATTTTCTCGGCAGCGGCGATACCGGGGCCAAACGACGGTCGTGGATTTCTCTACGTCATCCTTGCGAACGAAGAACAGGACAGCATCGGCAGCCTCCTGGCCGGTAGCTACATCCTGCGGGTAACGGTGGGCGAAGTCGCGGTCGGCGTCCTGTTTGCCGTGCTCACCGGCATGTTGATATTCGCATTCATGACCCGCCGGCTGGAACACCTGGCCGAGGTCATGGCGAATTTCCAGCGCGGCGAATTTTCAACCGCGCCGGTTGCCGAACTACCCGCCGCCGGGCAAAACTCCGACGAGATCGACCGGCTGGCCGGCACCTTTCGCGAGATGTCGATCCGCATGGTCGACCAGGTGCGCGAACTCACGCACAACGATGTGCTGCGCCGCGAGCTGGTCGCCAACGTATCCCATGATCTGAAAACGCCGTTGGCGTCGCTGCAGGGATATGTGGACACCTTGTTGCTCAAGGACGGCAGCCTGAGCGACGAGGAGCGTCGTCACTATCTGCTTGTCGCTTCGCGCAGCGGCGAGCGTCTCGCCAAGCTCATCGGCGACCTGATCGAACTTGCCAAGCTCGATGCGCGCGAGGTCAAGTTGTCACGCGAAGCATTCCCCGTCGCGGAACTGATGCAGGATGTCATGCAAAAATTCCAGCTCCGGGCGGACCAGAAGCAAATAAAGCTGGCGGTCAACTTGCCGAGGAATCCGCCGTTCGTGTGCGCCGATATCGGCCTGATCGAACGTGTGCTGGAAAACCTGATCGGAAACGCGATTGCGCATACCAGTGCCGGCGGCAGCGTAAGCCTGGATCTGAAATCGAATGTCCAACACGCCGTCGTCGCAGTCGCGGATTCGGGCTGCGGCATCCCTGAAGAGGAAATTCCGCACATCTTCGATCGCTTTTACCGTGTCAACGACGATCAGCGCGCGCGCGGCGAGCATGCCGGTCTGGGTCTGGCCATCTCCAGGAGCATTCTCGAACTGCATGAGAGCCGCATCGATGTTGCCAGCCGCCCGGGAGTCGGCACCGAGTTCCGCTTCACGCTGCCCGTGGCGCAGTCCGGTTCGCTCGAGTGCGCGGCATGAGTTTCGCCTGGGTGACAGCGGCCATTGCCAGCGTCAGCGTATTGTCGCTGACGCTGGCGTTTAATCTGATATTGCGATTGCGGCTCGGGCGATTGGCGGCCCAGTCAAGCCACTATGTTGCGGCGGCCGGGCTCGTTCCGCTGTTGCGCGGCGACGCTTTGGCGACCATTCGCGGTGGACTGGACGATCTGCATGCAGCGGCGGGCCGCTTGCAGGACCGTGTCGCCGAAGAAGTCAGCCGCCGCCGGCGGCTGAATGAGAACCTGCGCGAAACCGAGGAACGTTATGCCCTCGCCGTAAGCGGCGGGAACGACGGCATGTGGGAATGGAACCTGAAAACCGGCGCGGTATTTTATTCGCCGCGATGGAAAAGCATGCTCGGCAATGAAGGATGTGAGATAGGCGGCGGGATTGACGAGTGGCATTCGCGCATTCATCCCGAGGACCGCGAGCGCGCCCTGGCTGGTGTTGATGCGCATCTGCAGGGCCACAGCGTTCGTTTCGAGAACGAGCACCGTCTGCGCCATCGCGACGGCCGGTATCGCTGGGTATTGGTGCGCGCCCAGGCCGTGCGCCATGCCAATGGCACGCCTTACCGCATGCTGGGCCTGACCACGGATATTGCGTCGCGCCACCAGGTACAGCAGGTGTTGCTGGAGGTTGCCGACGGGCTGGCCGACCTTTCCGGGCAGGCGTGTTATCAGGCGCTGGTCGGAAAACTCGCCGATCTCATCGGCGTGAAAGAAGCCTTTCTGACCGAGTGCAGCAACTACCCCACGAACAGGTTGCGCATGCTCGCCTTCTGGATTGAGGGAAAATTCGCCGCCTGCGAGGAATTCGATCTGGCGAACACGCCCTGCCAGGAAGTCATCCAGAGCGGGCGAAGCGTATTCGTGCCCCGTCACGCAACCGCTCGCTGGCCGGAGGAACGCCGCTACGGCACCGAGGGATATCTAGGCCTGCCCTGCCTGGATACCAAAGGCAGGGTCATTGGCCACATCGCCTGCAAGAGTCGCGTCGAAATGCAGCCGGTGCTGCCGCACCATGCCATTCTCAAGCTGTTTGCGGTACGCGCATCGGTGGAGATGGAGAGGCAATGGCTGGGGCGCGAGCGCCGCGTCGGTTTTCCGACGGCCGCCGGGACCCCGTAAGGAACGCGCCGGCTGTTCGACCAAACGTGACGGATCGGTCCATCGGTCGATGCGAAACGCCGCCACGGAAAGGCCAGTCATGAACACACGCCTGCATCTGCTGCTGATTATCGCCGGCGCGCTGCTCGGCGCCGCACTGCTGCTGCTCGCCAGGTTCGGTCCGTTTTCCGCGGCCGCGCTGACGCAGGATCTGTGGCCGTGGCTGGCCCTGGTTTCGACGGCATTGATCGCCATTCACATCAGGCTGCGCATCCGTTTGTCACAGGCTTCGGAAAGCGCGAAAAGAACCCTGCTCGAACTGGACCAGCCGGTTCCCGGCGGCGGGTTGATGGCGCTCGCACAGGCGTTGCACGCGCTGTCGGAAAAGCTGAGCGAGAATCGCAACCAGCTTTCGCATGAAACCCGGCGGCGCGAGCAAGCCGAGGATCTGTTGCGCGAAAGCGAGGAACGCTACGCTCTGGCGGTGCGCGGCGCCGATGACGGTATGTGGGAATGGAACCTGCGCACCGACTCGGTTTATTTCTCGCCGCGCTGGAAGAGCATGCTTGGCTACGCCGACCACGAACTGGGAGATCGCATGGAGGAATGGCGCGCGCGCGTGCATCCGCAGGACGTCGACCGCGTTGTTGGCGAGCTGGATGCGCACTTGCAAGGCAAGACCGTACGGTTCGAAAACGAACATCGCCTGCTCCACCGCGATGGCCGTTATCGCTGGATTCTTGCGCGAGGAGCAGCGCTGCGCAATGCCGCGGGCAGGGCCTATCGCATGGTCGGATTGCATACCGACATTTCGGCGCGGAAACAAGTACAGGAGGCATTGCTCGAAGTGGCCGATGGCCTGTCGACGCTATCGGGCGACGAATGCTTCCGTGAACTGACAAAACGCTTCGCGGAAGTTCTGGGCGTGCGGGAAGCGTTCGTCTGCGAATGCAGCAACTATCCCGCCACGCGGGTGCGCATGCTTGCGCGCTGGAACCTGGGCGGATTCGCGAATTGCGTGGAGTTCGATTTGACCGGGACCGCTTGCGAAGACGTCATACAGCAAGGCAAGCAAGTGTTCGTACCGGGCAACGTCGCGGCGCGCTGGCCTCTGGAAAAGACCTTCGACCGGGAAAGTTATCTTGGATTACCCTGTATTGATACGCAAGGCAGGGTGATCGGGCACATCGCCTGCGCGGACGGAAAGGAAATGCGCCAGGAACTCCCCCATCTGGCGATCCTGAAGATTTTTGCGATCCGCGCGGCTGTTGAATTGGAGCGCAGAATCCTCGAGCGGGAACGGCTCAGTTTCCCGAAAGCGCTCCATCCGGAAAACACCTCGGCGGTTTTGCACTGACGCGGCTGTGATCCAATCCGGGCGTGGTCCAATCCGGCGGATTCGAATCGAGAGCACTGGAGGGGCGGCAATCGCCCCTCCACGATGCAGCAACTGCCGGTATTACTGTATCGAGAGCTTTTTGGCGGATGCAACTGCCTTCTTCGGTAACCTCAGCACCAATACGCCCTCGTTGTATTTGGCTTCCGCAGAAGCTTCATCCACATCCTGCGCCAGCCTGAAGGCGCGATAGGCCTTCCCGTAGAAACGCTCGGAACGCAGAACCTTTTCGCCCTGCTTGTCCTGCTTGTTGTGCTTTACTTCAGCCGTGATTGCCACCTGATTGCCGTCGATGGTGACGTTGATGTCTTCCTTTTTCACCCCGGGAATCTCGGCATGCACGGTGTAGGCACCGTCGTCTTCCGCGACATCCATGCGTACTTGGACTGCTGGCGGGTTGTCGGACGCCATCGGGCGCAGGAAGAAGCCTCTGAAAAGATCGTCGACGCTTTCGTCAAAGGGGTTGTATCGGGTCAAATTTGCCATGGTCTTGTCTCCTGGTTTAGGTGCGGGCGTTCAACGCCCTTGGCGGCTATATGAGCGCCGTCGCGGCCATTTCAAGAGCGTCATTTACGCCTCTGTCGGTCGCCAGACTTGAGTTCTTGGGACAAAATCACTAGATTCAAGACCTCCCAGTCCAGTGGATCTCAGATGGCCGAACGCACCGGGCCCGGTGAACTCCAGGAACACCGCGCCTATCTCTACCGCTATGCCCTGCTGCAGGTGCGGGACGCCAACCGCGCCGAGGATATCGTGCAGGAAACGCTGCTCGCCGCCATCGAAGGCGGCGATCGTTACGCCGGACGCTCCTCGGTCAAAACCTGGTTGACCGGCATCCTGAAGCACAAGATCACCGATCTGTTCCGCAAGCAGTCGCGGGAGACGCAGGTACCGGATGCGCCCGACGGCGAAGACGAACGCGAGTTCGCCGACCAGTTCTTCGACCAGGCCCGCACCGACCACTGGCACACCTTTCCGCCGACGTGGGAAGATCCCGAGCGCTGTTTCGAGCAGAAGCGCTTCTGGGAAGTGTTCGAACGCTGCAACACCCAGTTGCCGGCGCAGACGGCGCGCGTATTTGCAATGCGCGAATTCATGGGCATGGACACGGGCGATATCTGTCAGGAACTGGGGATATCGTCGACCAATTGCTGGGTGATTCTTTACCGTGCGCGGATGAGTCTGCGGGAATGCCTCGAGGTGGCCTGGTTCGGCCCGGAAGAGCGGGTCCGTCCGGTCAAATGAACTCGTTTCGTTTTCCGTCGGTGCGTGCCCCGCGTCAACCTCGATGCTGACCTGCAAGCAAGTTTCCGAGCTGGTTTCCCATTCCATGGATCGCCGTCTCGGCTGGCTGGAGCGTTGGCGGATGGCGGTGCACCTGAAAGCCTGCGAGGGCTGCAGGAACTTCCAGCAACAGATTTCCTTCCTGCGCACGGCTTTTCGCAATCATCCGGTGATCAAGGACCGCGAGGATAAATAAGGAATTCGGCCTCGCCCACATCCAATTGTGCGGTTGTTGCGTACTTCCACTTGCGGCAGGCACCGACGGCCGTAACCAGGCAGATCGTCAATCACATTGGAAGGGGAATGAACCATGGAAGGCAGGAAAATCTTAGGCTTGGCGGTAGCGGCCTCCGCTGCTGCACTTTTCATTACGGGTTGTGCGAACATGGGCAGCGGCGGCGGCGGGACCGAGGCGAAGGTCGCCTGCAATGGCGGCAACTCCTGCAAGGGGCAGAGCGAGTGCAAGAGCGCGAACAGTTCCTGCAAAGGCCAGAACGCCTGCAAAGGCCAGGGCTTCGTGTCACTCACGCCGGATGAATGCAAAAAGGCTACCGGTCGCTCGTAATGCTTTAGTGCGGGAAGTCCGGTTCGCCGGACTCCCGCACTGAAGTGAAGGCTATGGTTTCTTGATGACAACGAATTCGGAACTGGGATTCGGGCTGGGCCTGCGCACCGACCATTACGAGTCGATTCTCGAGAGCCGCCCGCGCGTCGACTGGTTCGAAGCGCTCAGCGAGAACTTCCTCGTTCCTGGCGGCAAGCCCCTGTATTTCCTCGATCGCATACGCGCCGACTACCCGATGGTGCTGCATGGGGTGTCGCTTTCGATCGGCAGTACCGACCCCCTTGACCGCGATTACCTGAAGGCGCTGAAGCAGCTGGCGCAACGCGTGGAACCGGCATGGGTGTCCGATCATCTTTGCTGGACCGGCGTCGCCGGCAAGAATCTGCACGACCTGTTCCCGATTCCTTACACCGAGGAAGCGGTCGAGCATGTCGCCGCCAGGGTGCGCGAAGCGCAGGATTTCCTCGGCCGGCAGATCCTGCTCGAGAACGTTTCGAGTTACGTGACGTTCCGCGGGTCCGAGATGAGCGAATGGAATTTTCTATCCGAGATCGCACGACGCGCCGACTGCCACGTGCTGCTGGACGTGAACAACATCTACGTCAGCGCGTTCAACCACGGTTTCGATGCCCTTGAGTTCCTGAACGGCATCCCGGTCGAGCGCGTCCGGCAGATCCACCTTGCCGGCCACAGCCACTGCGGCACGCACATCATCGATACCCACGATGCCGATATCGTCGATCCTGTGTGGGATCTGTACGCAACCGCCGTTCGCCGCTTCGGCAACGTCGCCACCATGATCGAACGCGACGACCACATTCCGCCGCTGGCCGATCTGGTGACCGAGCTCGGCCGAGCGCGCGAGATTGCCGCGCACACCCTGCAAGCGAAAGCAGCTGCATGATTCGCCCGAAGCAGCTCGCCGTCACCGAAGCCCGTTTCCAGGACAACGTGCTGACCGGCGGGTGCGCCATCGACAGCCAGATCGAAGGCGACACCGCGGAATTCCGCAACACGCGGCTGGGAATCTACCGCAATGCCTATCGCCTGCGGCTGATCGAGGTTCTCGGCACCGACTACGAAGTCCTGCACGCTTACCTGGGCGACGAGCTTTTCGACGCCCTCGCCGGCGACTACATCGCCGCGCATCCCTCGACGTTTCGCAATGTGCGCTGGTTCGGCGGCAAGCTGGCGGAATTCCTGCGCTCCACGCCGCGCTACGCCGCACATCCGGTGCTGGCCGAGCTCGCCCAATTCGAGTGGTCGCTGGGACAGGCGTTCGATTCGCCGGACGAAGACGCAGTGCGCTTTGAAGAGGTTGCGGCCGTGGCACCGGAAGCCTGGGCGGAACTTCGCTTCAAACCCCACCTGGCCTTACGCTTGCTGGAGTTGCGCACCAACGCGGTCACGATCTGGAAGGCAATCGACAACGACGACAGTTCATTCGAGCCCGAAACCTTTGATGAGCCGGTAACCTGGGCCGTCTGGCGCACGCAGCACTCGCCGTTCTTCCGGTCGCTGGAAGCCGATGAAGCCTGGGCGCTGAAGGCCATGATTTCGCAAGCAGGCTTTGGCGAAATCTGCGCCGGGTTGTGCGAATGGGTGGCCGAAGAGGAAGCCGCGGCGCGAGCCGCCGGCATGCTGCGCGGCTGGGTCGAGGCAGGCTGGATCGCGGAGTTGCTGATCGCCCGCTAGCGGTCAGTGGTGATCGTGCCCGTCTGGGGGGCCCGCATCGCGATCGCGCACGACGACTTCGACCGCAACCCGGTGCGGGCGTTTGGACGCGTCCTCGACGGTCAGTTCCAACTTCAGTTTCTGTCCGGCCACCAGCGATTGCCTGAGGTCGAACAGCATGATGTGATAACCGCCCGGCTCGAGCTTGACCGTCTTGCCGGCAGGCAGCTCCAGGGACGGCACGGCCCGCATTCTCATCATGCCGTTTTCCATTTTCATCTGATGCACTTCCGCTGTCTCCGCCACCGCGCTCTTCGCGCCGGTCAAGTGCAGATTTTCGCGGGCAACGATTTTCATGTAGACCCCGCCGACCTTCTGTCCCGGCACCGTGGCTTTTGCCCAAGGCTCCCTCACCTGCACCAGATCGGCGGCATGGGCCGCGCCGACCAGGAGCCAGGCCAGCGCTATCGCGCCGAAATAACCGCGTCTTGCAGGGGAACTCTTCATATTGGAGTGAAATCGTCGATAGGGTGCATTGTTGCAGACGCATCGCTGCGCGGCAATCGGGAATGCGACAGGCGTCCTGTATAATTCGGGCGCTTCGCAATGATGAAATTTTTCGTCTTTCTCGCGCTTTTCACAAGCCATCTGGCGTTTGCCCAGGTTCCGGCCAGCGCCAACGCGTCCGGTCCGGCTCTGTCGTCGAAGTCGTATCTCCTCGTCGATTTTCAGAGCCGGCAAATACTGGCCGCGCGCAATCCGAACGAGCGCGTCGAACCGGCGTCGCTGACCAAGCTGATGACCGCGTATGTCGTCTTCGACGCCTTGCGCGAGAAGCGGATCACGCTGGTGCAGCCGTTCAGTGTTTCGGAAAAAGCCTGGCACGCACCGGGTGCGCGCATGTTTCTGACGGTCGCTGAAAGCGTACCGGTCGAAGCATTGCTGAACGGCATGATCGTGCAGTCGGGCAACGACGCCGCGATCGCCCTGGCCGAAGGTGTGGCCGGCACCGAGGAAGCCTTTGTCGACACCATGAACCGGGAGGCGGCCCGGCTCGGGTTGAAGAATTCGCACTTCGTCAACGCAACCGGCCTTCCGAATCCGCAGCACTATTCCACGGCATCCGATCTGGCCACGCTGTCGCGCGCAATCATCGAAGAATTTCCGCAATACTTCCCGATGTACAAGGTGCGCGAGTATCGCCATAACAACATCACGCAGTACAACCGCAACCGGCTGCTCGGGCGCGACCCCTTTGTCGATGGCCTGAAGACCGGTTATACCGAGAGCGCCGGTTTCTGCATGATTGCCACCGCGCAACGCAAGGACCGGCGCCTGATCGCGGTGGTGCTCAATGCCGGCTCGGAAAACGGTCGCGCCGTCGACGCCCAGAAATTACTGAACTACGGCTTCGAGGCTTTCGATACGGTCAAACTCTACACCGGCGGGCAGCCGATCCACCCGCTGCCGGTATGGAAAGGCAACAGCAGCGAATTGCAGGCGGGGCTGCCCAACGATTACTTCGTCACCCTGCCGAAAGGTTTTTCCGAACGGCTCAAGGCGACCCTGGAGAGCATGCAGCCGCTGATGGCGCCGATCCGCGCGGGAGATCGTGTCGGCACGCTGCGGCTGACTTTCGACGGCAAGCCCTTTGCCGAACAGAATGTCGTTGCGCTCGAAAACGTGGGCATCGCCAATCTTTTCATCCGCGGCTGGCATAGTCTGCGGCTGCTATACCGGGAGTTGTCCGGAGGAAAGCCGTGATCTATCTGAACGGCGAATTCATGCCGATCGAACAGGCGCGTATTCCGGTGCTCGATCGCGGCTTCATTTTCGGCGACGGCGTTTACGAGGTGATTCCGGTGTATTCGCGCCATCCTTTCCGGCTGGCCGAGCATTTGCGGCGCCTGCAGGACAGCCTGAACAGCATCAAGCTCGTCAATCCGCACGACGACCAAACCTGGATGCGCTTGATCAGACGTCTGGTGGAATTGAACAAACCGGAAGACCAGTCGCTCTACATGCATATCACGCGCGGACCGGCGAAGCGCGACCATGCCTTTCCGAAAGATATCACGCCGACCGTCTTCCTGATGAGCAATCCCCTGACAACCCCGCCGCGGCAACAGGTAATCGACGGCGTAGGCGCGATCACTGCGGTGGACAATCGCTGGCTGCGTTGCGACATCAAGGCAATCGCGCTGCTGCCGAACGTGCTGCTGCGCCAGGAGGCAGTCGAAGCCGGGTGCGTGGAAGCCGTACTGCTGCGCGACGGGTTCATGACCGAAGGCGCCGCCAGCAATATTTTTGTGGTCAGGGGCGGCGTCATGCTGGCGCCACCGAAAAACCATCTGATGTTGCCAGGCATCACTTACGACGTGGTGCTGGAATTGGCACGGGCGAACGGCATTCGCCACGAAGTCCGGGAAATCCCGGAAGCCGAACTGCGCAGTGCGCAGGAAATCTGGCTGACTTCCTCCACCAGGGAAGTGCTGGCGATTGCACGACTGGACGACGCGCCGGTCGGCAAGGGGAAGCCAGGCCCGATGTTCGCTCGGATGTATGCGCTTTATCAGGACTACAAGAACCAAGTCATGCGTTCGGGCTGAACATGGCACAGGAATCCCTGATCGAGTATCCCACCGACTTCCCGATCAAGATCATGGGAAGGCGCGAACCCCGTCTGGTGCAGACTATCGTTGAAATCGTGCAACGCCATGCCCCCGGTTTCGACGCGACCACGGTGGAAATGCGCATCAGCAAGAAGAACAACTATCTGAGCGTGACCTGCACCGTGCGTGCCACGTCGCGCGAACAGCTCGATGCGCTGTATCGCGATCTTTGCGATCATCCGGCGATCGTGATGGTCTTATGAGTAACGAGGTTCGAGGTTCGAGGTTCGAGAGCAAGAACCCGCGAGATGCGGACCTCTCGGCCCTCGGCCCTCGGCCCTCGGCCCTGATTCGCCGGCTCGGCCTGACGGAATACGAAGACGTCTGGCGACAGATGAAGGAATTCACTCTCGCGCGCAATGCGGATACGCCCGACGAACTCTGGCAAGTCGAGCATCTGCCCGTGTATACACTCGGCGTAGCGGCCAAGCCCGAGCATCTCCCGCGAACGGACAACGGCATCCCGCTGGTCAGGACGGACCGCGGTGGGCAGATCACTTATCACGGTCCGGGACAAATTGTGATCTACACCCTGCTCGACCTGCGCCGGCGCAATCTCGGCGTGCGCGCGCTGGTGCGAAGGCTGGAGCAGGCGGTGATAGAATTGCTGGAGGGTTATCGCATCGATGCAAACGGACGCGACGATGCGCCGGGCGTTTATGTCGCCGGCGCCAAGATCGCGGCGCTCGGTCTGCGGGTACGCAACGGTTGCTGCTATCACGGACTGAGCCTGAACGTGGACATGGACCTGACGCCGTTCGGCGCGATCAATCCTTGCGGTTACCCCGGACTTGAAGTCACGCAACTACGCGATCTCGGCGTCTCCGACCCGGCCGAGGCCATTGCCGAAAAATTGCTCGACAGACTTGCAGCAGGAATCTGAACGGACTCCGATGACCACGACGAAAGTCGAACGCCAGACCGGTGAACAGAAGACGGCACGCAACCCGGTCAAGATCATCCCGATCGCGCCGCTGAAAAAGCCGGACTGGATTCGCGTCAAATCGCCGAGCAGCCAGCGTTTCTACGAAATCAAGCAGGCGCTGCGCGACCACAAATTGCATACGGTGTGCGAAGAGGCCTCCTGCCCGAACATCGGCGAGTGCTTCGGCAAAGGCACAGCGACGTTCATGATCCTCGGCGACCTGTGCACACGCCGCTGCCCGTTTTGCGCCGTCGCGCACGGCCGCCCGCTCGCGCCCGACGCGGAAGAACCCGCCAATCTGGCGCAGACCATCGCCGCAATGAAACTCAAGTATGTGGTCATCACCAGCGTCGACCGCGACGATCTGCGCGATGGTGGCGCCCGGCATTTCGCCGACTGCATCCGCGCGATACGCGAGCTATCGCCGCAGACTCGCATCGAAGTGCTGGTGCCGGATTTTCGCGGGAGGCTGGGAATTGCGCTGGAGAAGTTATCGGCCAACCCGCCGGACGTGATGAACCACAATCTGGAAACCGTGCCGCGGCTCTACAAGCAGGCGCGGCCCGGGGCCGACTATCTGAATTCGCTGAAACTGCTGAAAGACTTCAAGGCGGGTTTCCCGGACATCCCGACCAAGTCCGGCCTGATGCTCGGACTGGGCGAAACCGACGACGAGATTCTGCAAGTGATGCGCGACCTGCGCGACCACGACGTGGAAATGCTCACGCTGGGCCAGTATCTGCAGCCGACCCGCGGCCACTTGCCGGTGTTGCGCTACGTCGAGCCGGCGCGCTTCAACCAGTTCGAGCAGGAAGCGCTGGCCATGGGCTTCCGCCATGCAGCCTGCGGACCGCTGGTGCGCTCCAGCTACCACGCCGACCAGCAGGCGCACGACGCAGGCGTGGCTTAACGGCAGCCCGCACATTTCCGCCGGTTGGGAATATCTCCGACGCAATTCGCCAACATTAAAACCGAGAATCCATGTCATTCAAAACAACATTGAAGTGGCTCCTTCGGTCGCGCTCCGTTTCTTTCGTGCGCAATCGATTCTCGGCGCCGAACTACAACACCGCCTTTGAGTATCACTGGCACGGCGCGAAGCTGCGGTATCGCCCCGGGACTAGCGATCAGGATCTGATCTACGAAATCCTTCTGAAGACGGGGAAAAAAGCGGACTATTGGTTGCCGGACGATATAAAGGCCGAAGTGATTCTGGATATCGGCGCGAATATTGGTATTGCTTCGACTTATCTGGCCGCCCGGTTTCCGAAAGCCCGGATTTTTGCGTTCGAACCGGTTCCGGCTAATTTCGCCATTCTCAGAGAGAATGTCGCGCAATTCAAGAATGTGCGGCCACATTCGGTCGCCCTGGGTCGCGAGAACGGCTCGTTCGAGATGTTCACTTCGGATTCAGAGTCGAATCTCGGCGGGTTTTCGTTTCACCGCGCCGGTAGCAATGTCACACAGAAGGTGCGTGTCGAAGTGCGCTCGGCAGAATCAATGATGCGGGAGCTTGCGCTCGATCATGCAGACGTGATCAAAATCGATACGGAAGGGGCCGAGTACGACATCATTACGAGCCTCGATAAAGATTTCCTGAACCGGGTCAAATGGATTTATGGCGAGTTGCACGGGAATCGCGACTTCGAACTTCTTGCTTATCTTTCAGAACACTTTGACATTGGCGTAAAGAGAACCATGGGTAAGCGGCTATTCATGTTTCATGCGCGAAACAAGGCCCTTCCTCCGCTCGTTCACTGAATCGCTCAATCACCCGCTTTTCAAAAGTTCCTTCTCGATCAGCTCGCCCAGCATCGCGAAATCCGGTTCACCCTCGAAGCGCTGCACGATCTTGCCGCTCCGGTCCACGAGGAAAGTCGTGGGGGTGCCGCGAATACCGCCGAAAGCCTCTATCGCCTTGCCGAAAATATCCGGCGTCACGCGAAACGGCAGTTTGTTCTGCTGCACATAAGCGAATACCCGGTCCGGCGGATCGTAAGACATCGCCACTGCAACGGCTTCGAGCCCCTGTCCGCGATACTTCTCGAAGGTCTGCACCATCTTCGGCATTTCGCTAACGCACACCGTGCAGGACGTCGCCCAGAAATTGACCAGCACGACCTTGCCCTTGAGCGATGACATCGCGAACTGATCGCCATGCACGCCGATGAAGTTCACATCGGCCGGTGCCACCGGACGCTTCCAGCCCGCGTATACGCCAGCCGCCAGCGCGCCCAGCGCCAGCACAATGGCGAACACGGCTATTTTTCTTTCCGCACTCATGATTGCTTTCTGTCGGTTATCTTCACCAACCCGGGACGAAGGTGGATCCCTTCCTTAAGACGTTGCCGTCTCTCATCATGCCATGCTCCGGATGCTCCCGTTCACGATCGGTCAGGCAGAGGTCATCCGCTTGCCAGTTTCCGCAAGCAACGATTCCAGCGCGTCGATCGCCATGTCGGCCGTGAGCGCATGCATGCATTTCGGCGACGCGCATTGCGCTGTAGTGCGGCCGCAATGTTCCGCCCAGGGCAGGTAACGGCGAAACAGGAGGTTCTCGTCGCGACAGAAAAATTTGGGGATCGTCACTTTTCGATCCGGCGTGTTGCGCCAGAATTCTCCCCCGCTGAACAATGTGGCCGATCCGGGCCCGAATAATACTACAGCGGGTGCGCCGGCCAACCGGGCAAGATGGCCGACTCCGGTATCGGGGCAGACTACCGCGGAGGCGCCGGCGAGCAAGCCCCACATCTGCGGCAGCGACAGGCGGCCGGGATAGGAAATACAACGTTTTTCCGGATCGATCTGCGCGACCAGGGCTTCTTCGCCCGGGCCGGCCGTTATGACGGGGGTTATTCCGGATGCCTCAAGGCGCGCAATCAGCGAGCGCCACTTTTCCGGTTCCCAGTACCGCAGCCGCGTGCTGGCTCCGACATGCAGAACGCAATAAGGAGCCGGGGGCAGCGGGAACGATTCCGCCGGCGGCGCCGGCCAATCGGTCTTCTCGTAAGGCAAAGGCGCCGGACCGTCCACGAGGAATTCCGCGAACAGATCGCCCAGCGCCATCGCATGATCCGGAAAATGCCGGAACTCGTCGACCAGCCAGTTTTTGTAAGCGGGATGATCGCCTTCAAAAGCCACTATCCAGCGCGAATCCAATCCACGGGCGAGCCAGCTGAGTCTGTTGTCGGCCGGCAACAACGCAAGATCGAAACCGCGTTCGCAAAGCAGTGCGAAAAAGGATCCTGTATCGCGCGGATCGAAGGGCATGGCCTGGACACCGTATGGGCGTGACGCGAACAACGGCAGGAACGCTCGCTTGCAGGTCATTACGATTTCCGCCTGCGGGAATCTCGTCCGCAGTTTTTTCAGCAAAGGGGCGAGCATGATGGTGTCGCCCAGGAGAAGGCTGTGCGCAATCAGGATGCGCCGCGGCGAGGCAGGCGGCCTGCGGCGCGCCAGTCCAAAGCGCGCATACCAGAGCGCCAGACCCGCACATAGGATCCTGGTCGGCCAGCGGCTATTCATTCTTCCCCGCCCGCAAGATGATAGTCAATGGCTGGCATCCGCTCTCAGGCTGCTCAACTGCGCCAGCGATTCGTCCAGGATCAGAAGCTGCAAAATTCCTTCCGCCAGCGTTTCATCGCCTGACTTGTAGGCCTGGACCATTTCCGCGATGGCCGTTCCAGGAAGCATGCCGTTCGTCATCGCATTCAACCGCTCTCCCAGCCCTTCGAACCGGGCAGACAGCGCTCCGCGCAGCCAGGGTTGCAACGGCGGATTGAAGCCGCGCTTCTTCCTGGCGAAGAGGTCGAGATCGGCGATTGCGACGAGCGCGGGCGCGAGCATGCGCTTGGGCGGACTCGTGAAGCGCGTTTCTTCAGGCAGGCTCAGCAGTGTCTGGAAAAATACATGGTCGAGCAAGGGCGCGCGCAACTCCAGTCCGTGCGCCATCGTGCAAAGATCCCCCTTGCGCAGAATGTACTCGGGCAGATAGTTGGCCCAATCGATTTGCAGTATTTCGTTCAACGCGCCTTCCTCTTCGGTATCGGCAGCACGCCAGTAAAGCTCCCGCTGCAGGGGCTTACCCCCCGACAGGAATCGACGCTGCTGCGGCCCGAAACCTGAAAAGCGCAGGCTGTACGCGTCTTTCCAGGACATGCGCATTTCGGCGATCCATTTCGCGCCCCCGCTGCGGGCCATCGAGGACGAAATTGGCAGGCCCGGCAGGCGCAGTCCGCGGCGCCAACGACTGCACAGGTGCTGTCGCATGCGCTTGTACCCCGCCAACAGTTCGTCGCCGCCTTCTCCGCCGAGCACGACCTTGACGTGATTCGTCGTTTCCTGCGACAAATACCAACTCGGAACGCTGCTCGGATCGGCAAAAGGCTCGTCGAGATCCGCCACGATGCGACTGAAATCGCGGGCGATATCCGCATTGATCGGAATGGCGAGATTGCGCAATTCCAACCTGTCGGCCACCTCCGTGGCTTGCGCGCTTTCATCCATCGGCGAGCCGGGAAATGCGGCGGTGAAAGAATGCAGGTCGCGATGACCGAGCGCGGCGAGCCGGCTCGCGATCACGCTGGAGTCGATGCCGCCGCTCAGGAACACGCCGAGTGGACGATCGGCGACGGTTCGCATTTCCACTGCCTGGTCCAGAGTTTCCAGCCAGTTGCCCGCTTGCGGTCGCGGATACCAGTAACGCACCTTCTCCAGCCGGCGAGAGTCAAGATCGAAACGAATGTAGTGACCGTTCTCGATCCTGTTAATGGAGGAAAACACCGTTCGCGGCGCGGGAATGTAGCGATGCGCCAGATAGGCATCGATGCCTTCGGCAGAGAATTCCCGTTTTGAGCCGGGCAGGAACGGCAGCACCGAACGCACCGTCGAACCGAAAGCGAGACGACCATCGAAGGAGGCGTAGATCAGCGGCTTGAGCCCCATGCGATCGCGTACCAGCCAGGCGGTTCGCCGCCTCAGGTCGAGAATCGCGAACGCGAACATGCCCCGCAGCCGCGCAATGCAATCTATGCCCCACGCCTCGTAGGCACGCAGAATGAACTCTGTATCGGAGCGGTTGCGAAAGGAATAGCCCAGCGCTTTCAGTTCCGCTGCCGGACCGGCCCAGTCATAGACTTCTCCGTTGTAGCAGATCCAGATGTCTTTGGCCTCGTTCGCCATAGGCTGGTCCGCTTCCGGACGAGGATCGATGATCGAAAGTCTCGCATGCAACAGCGCGTTGGAGGCCGCGCCCTGTGTCCGCTCGAAACGGCTGTTCCACAAGACGCTGTGCTGTGCGTCGGGTCCGCGCCGGCGGAGCACATCGAGCATGCGCTCCGGCGTTTGCGGCGCTACGGGTTCGAGAGAGAAAAATCCCGCGATTCCACACATAATTTGCAGTCTCCCGTGTCCGGCACGCTAGACGGACGAGTCCACCAGCAGGCGTCGATACAGGTTGAGTAATTGCGCTGTCATGGCATCGACGGTGAATTTCTCCGCAAGTCCCCGTGCCGCGGCGCCCATGACCAATCGCCGTTCGCGGTTCGCCAGCGCGTCAATGGCCGAGCTGAATCCGCCAATATCGAGGGCGTCACAGACATAGCCTGTCTTTCCCTGCTCGAGGATCTCCGCCGCTCCCGATTTCGTGCTGGTCACCACCGGCAATCCCATGGCCAGCGCTTCCATGCTGGCATTGGCGAACGGCTCGTAGAGGCTGGCTGAAATGAAAACATCCGCGGCCGCATAGTAGCGCTTGGGATTTTGCTGCACGCCGGCGAAATGCACCCGCGATGCTATCCCGAGTTCGTGTGCCAACGACTTGTAGCGCTCCTCGCGCTTGTCACCGCCGACAACGATCAGGTGACAGGCAGCCGAGGCGCGTGCGATCGCACGCAGGATTGTCCCTACGCCCTTGCGCTCAAACCCGGATCCGACGTGAAGCAGAGTGAGCGTCTCCTCCGCAATTCCCAGTGCCTGGCGCTGGGTGCTGCGCCATGGCTCGCGTCGGCGTGGGCTGAACTCCTCCAGGTCGACGCCGTTATACACGACGATGAGTTGGTCCTGACGCAGGCCGTAGTGACGGACAAGCTCGTCTTTGACCATCCGCGAGTTGCAGATGACCGTCCGCAATCGGAGGCTTGCGAACATCTGCCGCTCGGCATGCAGCACGTACGCATGGTGCGGATTGACATGCATCGCCAGCCGCCGCAGCGGAGTCAGTGTGCGTGCGCGCTGCATCAACCATTCGCGATGCACGCCATCGCCCGCCCGGAATACATCGCAGCAGGCGAGGCGCTCATGCGATTGCACCAGATCGTAATGCGTGTTCTGCAAATGCCGGCAGACCGCCCGGCTGAAACTCCAATCCCGCCAGGTGCTGCCCAGATACCAGGGTGTGAGCTGGACGATGCGCTGCGCCGAATCCTGGTCCCATTTGCGGGTAATCAATGTGATGTCGGCACCCTGTTCAACGAGCGCCCGGGTCGCGCGGCTGACGAAGCGCTCGGCCCCACCTGCCGGATTGTATTTCTGCCGGATCAGCGCAATGCGGGGTGCGCTCAATCGGTTTCCTGGAGGAGCGACTTAACGGCACCGAGCACCTGATTTGATCCGATCGCCTCCAGGCACTCGCTGCGCTTGCCACCGCCGCATCCATCCAGGCCGCAAGGACGACAAGGATAGTCCGCCGTGATGATTCGGGAAGGAACCTGCCAGGGGCCCCACTCAATGTCACCGCTCGGTCCGAACAGGGCAACCGTCGGCGTTCCCATCGCCGCGGCAATATGCATCGGTGCGGAATCCACGCCAATGAAAAGCCGGGCGCATCCAATCAGGGCGGCCAGTTCTTTCAATGACAGGCTTCCCGCAAAATTCACCACGTCTGTCAGACCGTCGAGAATATCGTCGACCAGCGCGAGTTCGGCGCGATCAGGAGCGGCGCTGAGAACCACCCGCCAGCCCTGGGCCTGAAGTCCGCGGATCAACTCCTGCATGTGCGCGACTGTCCAGCACTTGAAGTGCCAACGCGACCCGGGGTGAACAACCATGAATGAACGCTCGGCCAAGCCGTGTTCGGCAAGACGTCGAGACACTTTTTCCCTGGCTTCGGCGCCCGGGACGAGAGTGAGGCGGCGCTCTGCCGGCCCCGGATAAACGCCGAGGCGACGCAAGCTGTCCAGGTGGATCTCCGCTGTATGCCGCCGGTTGCCGCCGACCACGGGATAACGGTGAGTGAAGCTGCGATCGTATAGCCAGCCAAATTCGCCAGCCGGGGCTACCGAGAATTTCGGCCGCAGCAAGTGACTCAGCCAGACCCCTCTGTTGTGCTCGGTAAGATTGATGATCAGATCATGGCGGCGCGCTTTCAGCGCGGAAATAAGCGAACCTTCCGCACCGATTTGACGGAACAGGCCGAGGTGCTTCCACTTACGATCGATGGTGAAAAGTTGTGCGATGTCGGGGTGGCCGTCAAGCATCTCAGCGGTATCGCGATAGACCAGCGCGTCCACTTCGATATGCGGGGCATGACTCTTGAGGCAGGAAAAGACCGGCGAAGTCAGCAGGACATCACCGAGGTGACGGAGCTTGACGACGAGCGCGCGACGAACATCCTGAAGCGACGGCGCATCATCGGGTCTCGGCAACCAGCGGCTTTCGCCGGTCATGCAGAAATACTCATGGAGAGGGTCCGGATCACACGTCGAAGGCGAATTGCCTGCGAAACCTTCGCATCCAGTGCCACTTGCTCGCCGTCAACCGGTTGCATCGTTGTCGCCATTCCGTCTGCAATGAGCTATGAGCTTTGCGTTCTTCATCAGCGTATTGTTGCAGCCAATCAGGATGTGAACCAGCCCGGGAACGCCATCGAGAAACCCACCCCGCAGAAAATAAAATTTCAGGAACCTCGCGAGCGGCGAAAACACCAGTTTGAACAGGCTCGGTCGAACGCCTTCCCGATACAGTATCCCCGCCTGCAGACTGGTGTAGCGGTTCTGCTTCTCCAGATAGGAATGCAGTGTCTCAGCCGATTCATGCAAAAGATCACCATCGAGCCTTCCGACCACCGTTTCCGTGAGGACTTTTTCGTGAACCGGATCCTTCGACCAGCGCGCGCTGCGGCGGTCGAATAATCTCAGGTTCCAGTCCGGGTAGCCTTCGCCGTGCCGCAGCCAGCGGCCCATGAAGTGGTTGCATCTCGCCATCTCATACGCGCGAAACGCCGGCCTGCTCAGTGCCTTCTCGAGACTGCCGCGCAATTCGGAGCTCACCCGCTCGTCAGCGTCCACGCAAAAAACCCAGTCGTTCGAGGCTTGCTCCACCGAAAAACGCTTCTGAGGGCCGTAACCCAGCCACGCCTGGTGAACCACTCTGGCTCCGCGTGCCCTCGCTATTTCAACGGTTCGATCCGTGCTTCCCGAATCCACCACGACGATCTCGTCGGCGAACTCCAGGCTCTGCAGACAGGCCTCCAACTGATTCGAGGCGTTTAGCGTGATGACAACCGCCGAGACATGAGGGCGGCCGGGCTCAGAGGGATTCACGACGGAGCCTGTTCTGTCTTCCGTTGCAGCTTGCAATGGCGCAGGACATTGAAAGCCTAGCAGTTTCGCGGGTGGCGCAGTATAGCCGACGGCCTTCCGCTCTGGGAACCGATCCGAAGTGCCGGAATTGTGCGCAATGGCATGTTCGAAGACGTTTGCAGCCAGAATCCGGATGCGGCGATCGACAGACAAAGTCATGCTCTCGCAACCCGGACTCGGCAGAGCGCTGCGCGAATGCAGGCGGGCGGTAGCGGAGGAAAACGGGCGGGGCCTGCATGCGGATGCCGAGTCCCTCCAGCATCAGCAGGATGCGATTGTTTTCATGCGGCGACACGAATCATTTTTCACGTTTACAATCATCCCGGCTTACACAGCGCGTGCGCCCCAAATGTCGCCAACCAGCCCTCCACCTGTCCGAACCGGCCCGAAGATCCTCGTGATTCGCCGCGACAACATCGGCGACCTTATCCTCACCACCCCTCTCATTCATGCGCTTCGCCTGCGCTTCCCGGCAGCGTGGATCGGTGCGCTGGTAAACAGCTACAACGCCAGAGTGCTCGAAGAAAATTCCGACCTCGACGAGGTGTTCATCTACACCAAGGCCAAACACCGCGGCTCGGCAAGTATCTTGTCCGCCTATTGGTCCACGCTCAGCTTGATACTCCGGCTCAGAAAGCTGCGCGTCGACTATGCGATTCTCGCTTCACCGGCCGCCTCGTCCAAGGCCCAGATGTTCGCCCTCAAGATCAACGCACGGACCATCGTCGGATTCGGCGAATGCACCAGCCCGGGTTATGGCCTGACGCCTGGTTCGGCCGGACCGTTGCACGAGGTCGAAGAGGCATTTCGCATCGCGCCGCTTTTTGGCATCAAAGGCCCGCCTCCCCGAACCGCCGTATTCGCCAATGAACGCAAGATAGCCGCCGCCCGCAGCCTTGTCACAAATGCACTGCCCGGCAATAGCATGCTGATCGGCGTGCACATCAGCGCCCGAAAAATGAAACAGCGCTGGCCCGCCGGAAGGTTTGTCGAATTCCTGCGCCAACTCGTCGATCTTCGGCCGGATCTTGCATTTGTCCTGTTCTGGTCGCCGGGGGAGTCGGATAGTCCAACCCATCCGGGTGACGACGCCAAGGCGCACCAAATTCTGGAACAACTCGGCAGCTTTCCGATCATACCGTTTCCGACCGTTACGCTGTCGGATCTGTTCGCCGGACTTGCCGTTTGCGAACAGGTCATCTGCAGCGACGGCGGGGCGATGCATGTGGCCGCTGCGCTTGGAAAGCCGATCCTGTGCTTCTTCGGTGATTCGGATGCGGATCGGTGGCACCCATGGAAAGTACCGTACCAACTGATGCGGCCACAATCGGAAGACGTCTCGGACATCAGCGTTGCCGAAGCGCTCGAAAAATTCCGGGAACTGCAATCCGGGATATAGTTTCTCCCACTTACCCGGAATTGGAGTGG
Organism: Betaproteobacteria bacterium; assembly: GCA_016194905.1. Lineage (NCBI taxonomy): Bacteria > Pseudomonadati > Pseudomonadota > Betaproteobacteria > Betaproteobacteria bacterium. The sequence continues at coordinate 46,985 of JACQAP010000026.1, read as the reverse complement.
CTTGGTGGCAAACGGGGATTGCGTATATGAACGAGGCAATACTTTCCGCCGTCTGGCTGCTGACCAACGTATGCATTCCCTTGTCGGCGCGCTTGTCGGTGAAATAAACGCGCAAACCAAAGAGCATGAATATCGCCTATCCTGCAATCCATGCGTTATTTAACTGAGTTCTCGGCAATTGAGTGGCTGAAGCTGCTGCCGGTTCAGCATGCACTGAAGCAAATTCGCAATGATGCCTGGCTTGCCCTCTACAAAAATAATCGCCCAAACAAATTGAGCCAATTTCTGGCGGAATATGAAGATCTGGCAGACAAGAATATTGCCCTGGTTATTGCATTTGAACAGCCTTGGGCTTTGAACTGGTTATTGCAGATGGCAAACAGAAATGTTTCCGATATGACGGTTCTGGTTTTTGACAATTCACGAAACAATTCGAAACGGATTGAGATCGAACAGATCTGCAAACAGAACAAAGCACCTTACCTTGCACTGCCTCCCAATCCGACCAGACATGTCAATCGTTCGCATGGCATGGCAATGACCTGGGTTTATCACAATGTTGTTCGTGCAATCAATCCCCGCATTTTTGGATTCATCGATCACGACCTCATACCCGTTCGCAAGGTGAGCATTGCAGACAAACTGACGAATCAACCCGTTTACGGTCTGCTCAACCGGGGCAAATTTGGTTTCTGGTATCTTTGGGCCGGATATTGTTTTTTTGACTATGCGGGAACAAAAGACAAGTCGATAAATTTCCTCTACGACTTCTCTCGCGACCTTGATACAGGCGGCAGAAACTGGAAAAGCCTCTATCGCGACCTCGATCCCCGACAGCTGCGCGTTGTCAGCGCTGAAAGCATCAGCATGAAAGTGGCATCAATTGAGAATCCGAGACTGGTGCAATTTGTTGATAAGCATTGGTTGCACATCGGAGGGATTAGCTACAACTTTCCGGAGCATATCGAATTCTTCAAGGACTTGGAGAACGTATTGAACGAGGGATCTTCGTGACATTGCGTGGATAAATGCGGACGTCGACAGGCAGTAAAAACATACGGCATGGTTTGGGGCATTGACGAGCGTCGGTGCTCGCCGGCCTTGTGATAGGGTGGCACCCATTCAGGTGGCCGACGAAGTGAACAGTAAGATCCACGTTATTCGACAATGTGTCCATGCGTTGCGCCGCGAGAAACGCCCGCTACTCAGGTCAGCCTTCCGAACACACCCAAACTTCACTCTGCGAGTACGCAAGTAGTTAATGCAATGAAAATCGAGCGCGAATCCTTGATTCTTCTGGCACCGGCGATATATCTTTTCGTCCTGCCCTTGGCACACACGACCGCTCTGCGATCGGTCGCATTCGGGGTGTCGGTCCTGCTGCTGTTCTGGGCGTGGCGTACGGACGCCATCCCACCCATTCCCCTGAAAGTCCCATTCGCGGCCTGGATCGGAATTGCCCTTCTGTCCTTGATCTGGGCAGTCTATCCAGACTACTCGATCGGCGAGATCAAGTCCGAAATTATCTGTGGTTTTCTCACTTTCGTTATTTTTTTCTCGTTTACCCGCAGTCGTCGCGAACTGGGCTTCTGGATCGCAGTGCTCGCCGCGTCCTCGCTGGCAACCGGTACCTTTGCACTTGTTCAATGCATAAGAGGCACAAACTCCAATGAGGTCGGCATGCACGGGGGGGCACTTCATTACTCGGCGTACCTGGTTACAATCATGCCCCTTTTTCTGGCGGCGGCATTGTTATGGCCCGGTCGACGCCGTTCCGCGATGATTGGTCTCGTGCTTTTTCTGCTGCTGACTGCGTACGGCACCAAAAACAGAGGGCTCTGGATTTCATTGATCGTGGAACTGGTCATTTTCGGCTACATGTACCTGCGACATCTGAATTTGAATATCGCGAGAAGAAAGTCGATCGTCGCAATCATGGCATCGGTGCTGATTGCCATGACAATCGCGTTCGTGACAGTCTCAGGGGAAAGGCTTGTGACGGATTCGGGAGAAAAGCTTGGTATAGACGGCAGTACCAGCGAAGTGCTTTCCGGCACGATCAAGATCGACCCTCGACCCAAGCTTTGGCAAGACAGCTTCGCGTGGATCATGCAGCGCCCGTGGACAGGTGCCGGATTCGGTCGCATGGTCCTCTCCAAGGAATTCCAGCAACAGGCGGGGCTAGCGACCCACACTCATGCACATAATATTGTCCTCAACTACGCCATTGAGCTTGGCTTTCTGGGTCCTATCGTGCTTGGGCTGCTTGTGTTCTGCGTACTCCGTGAATTGCTCAAGACAACAAGGTTGGCCGATCGGGATGTTCGGACGCTCGGGATCGCAGGTCTGGCGATCGTAGCCGGTATCTTTGGCGTGGAGGGGATGATCGAGGATCTTTTCTTCCGGCACCTCGGATGGATGTTCTGGGCTTTGATCGGAATGATCCTCGGTTACTCATCGAACGTTGCGCGACATGCCCCGCTCGTCGAGGATTCCGCGCGCCAACCGGTCAACACAGATGCCTCGTCTATTAGTTAGCGACGACGCAGTCCCTTAGCGGCCATCTGCGCACGAATCAAGCTAACCGGCGCTATGTGACCATTACTCCGTGTCGTGTTCGACCGCTGCTGACGGCGACATGTCATTTCTGCAATCCGACGCGATAGTAAGAGCAATACCAGTCGACGAAGCGACCGATTCCATCCGTGATCGAGGTTGCGGGGACAAAGCCAACGTCGGCCTGCAAAGCCTCCGTTTGTGCATAGGTTGCGACCACATCTCCGTCTTGCATGGGAAGGAGTTTCTTTTCCGCCTTCCGTCCGAGCGCTCGCTCCAGCACGTTTATGTACGTCATCAGATCGACCGGCTGATGATTGCCAATATTGTAGATGCGGTATGGCGCGCTGCTTGAAGCCGGGTCGGGATTCACTGAATCGAAGCCCGGCTGGGGGCGCGGCGGTCGGTCCAGCACGCGGACCACGCCCTCGACGATGTCGTCAACATAGGTGAAATCTCTTTGCATCTTGCCGTGATTGAAGACCTCGATCGGACTGCCTTCCAAAATGGCCTTGGTGAACTTGAAATACGACATGTCCGGCCGACCCCATGGCCCATAGACGGTGAAAAAACGCAGGCCGGTCGCGGGCAAGCCGAACAAATGGCTGTACGTGTGCGCCATCAGCTCGTTGGATTTCTTGGTGGCCGCGTAGAGGCTGATCGGGTGATCGACATTGTCGTGCTCGGAGAACGGTAACTTCGTGTTGCCACCGTAGACGCTCGAACTGCTTGCATACACCAAGTGTTCCACTTTGCCATGGCGGCAGCCTTCGAGAACGTTGACGAAGCCCACCAAGTTGCTCTGTACGTAGACCTGCGGGTTGGCCAGCGAATACCGGACGCCAGCCTGCGCCGCAAGATGCACGGCCCGTTGGAATCCTTCCTGACGAAACAATTTGCCCAACGCTTCCGCGTCGGCGACGTCGAGCCTGACGAAGCGAAAGCCTGGATGTCCGGCCAAGCGGCCAAGACGCGCTTCCTTGAGAACCACATCGTAGTAAGCATTGAGATTGTCCACGCCGACAACTTCGTCGCCTCGCGCGAGCAGCCCCTGAACCACGTGCATGCCGATGAATCCGGCGGCACCCGTTACAAGTACCTTCATTGTCTGGGAACGTTGTTCATGATGAAGTGCGTTTGTCTGCCCTCGTTCGCGTCATCAAATTGGAGATCGTGGCTGTCCGACTCAGGCGGAATACGGTGTTGCCGCCTTTTCCCGTCTGGCAACGACAGGTGACGAATACTCAGGAATCCAGTCCTTCAGTGCCTCCCGAACCTGCCCGTCGTCGTATGGCGATGTGCCGCCGAGCCAACCGAGCAGGCCATCCAACCATCCATCCTCGACGCTGCGCGCACGCGCGATACGCAACTTCGGGTGCGGCGTGGACAACGTATGTTCGTCGTCGGCCAGCAATTCCTCGTAGAGTTTTTCGCCGGGACGCAAACCGGTAAAAACGATCTTCACGTCATCCTCCCCCAGCCCCGACAGGCGGATCATGTCGCGCGCCAGATCGACGATGCGTACCGACTCACCCATGTCGAGCACGAAGATTTCGCCGCCACGGCCCATCGTGCCGGCCTGCAGTACGAGTTGCGCCGCCTCGGGAATGGACATGAAGAAGCGTGTGATCTCGGGATGGGTGACAGTCACCGGACCGCCCGCGGCAATCTGTTCGCGGAATTTCGGGATGACGCTGCCTGCGCTGCCGAGCACGTTGCCAAAGCGAACCATCACGAAGCGTGTGCCTTGCGGCCGCTGCAACGACTGGCAGACCATTTCCGCGAGCCGCTTGCTGGCACCCATGACATTGGCCGGATTGACCGCCTTGTCGGTGGAAATCAGAACGAATTTGTCCACGCCGTGGCGCATCGCTTGGGATGCCAGCACGTAAGTTCCGTAGACGTTGTTGCGCACCGCTTCCCAGGCGTTCTCCTCTTCCATCAACGGTACATGCTTGTAAGCCGCGGCGTGGAAAATGACCTGCGGCCGGTATTTTTCCAGCGCCTGCGCCACCCGCTCCGGATTCTTGGCATCGCCTACCATGCAGGTCGCCGGCACATGCCGGAACGCGCCGAGAAATTCCTGCTCGACCTGGTAGAGCGCAAGCTCCGACATTTCATACAGGACCAGGCGCGCCGGGTTGTAGCGGGCGATCTGCCGGCATAGTTCGGCCCCGATCGAACCGCCGGCACCGGTCACCATGACAATCTTGCCTTCGAGCAATTCCGCCAGTCCGTTACTATCCAGGGTGACCGGGTCACGTCCGAGCAGGTCGTCCAGTTCGACGTTGCGGATCTGCGATACGGTCACCTTGCCGCCCATCAGGTCTTCGAATGACGGCACGGTGAGCACTTTGAGACCGACACCCTGACAGATGCCGATAGCCCGGCGACGAACGCCGTGGGCGGCGTCGGGCATCGCTATGATCGCGTGCTCGACCGCAAAACGCGGGGCGACTGAAGGAAGGTCGGCAATACGGCCGAGCACGGTGGCGCCGAGAATCTGGCGTTTCTGCTTGGTATCGTCGTCGTCCAGCAACCCGATCACGCGCCACTCGGCACTGCTTGCCAGATCCTTGAGCAGCGACACGGCGGTATCGCCGGCGCCGAGGATCACGACCGGTTTGCCGTAAAGCGCGCCTAGCTTGCCGATATTGCGCTCCTTCCAGGCCCGGTACAGAAGGCGGCTTCCGCCCATCAGGAACACCAGCAGCAGGGGATGCAGCACATAAACCGAACGCGGCACTACGAATCCGGGCTGGACGAGTACGAACAAGGCAGGAAACGCCAAGGCGCCGACGCCCACCGCGATCACTATCAGGCGCAGGTCGTGGATGCTGGCGTAGCGCCACAATCCCCGATACAGGCCGAACATCCAGAAACACAGCGCATACAACGCCATTATCCAGCCGACCGTGCTCCACATGGCGGGCAGGAACTCGGTCTGAATCTCGAAATTGAAGCGAAACGAGTAGGCGGCCAGCCATGCCACGCCGACAGCGATGACGTCGTGCAGGAAAGCAAGCGCGGAACGCGGATTCACGCTCGGCAGCTTAGCCATGCGCCGTCCCGGAGAATCGTTTCCAGCGCCGGTCGATTGCCCACATCGCCACTGCGAAGGTCAGTGCAAGACCGAGGACCACCACGAACTGCCCCGCCTGCGATTGCTGCAGACCAGCAAGCGCCACAACACTGCACAAGGTCATCAGACCATATTCCGACAATGCCGTGCGCCGGTGACTCCAGCCTGACAGGATCAATCGCTGGTAATAATGCTGCCGGTGAGCCTCCCAGATGCGCTCGCCGCGCAGCAGCCTGCGCGCAAGCGTCGTGGTGGCATCGACGATGAACGGCGCGAATACAGCCAATGGAAACCACAGCGGCCAGAGTCCCTGCCGCCAGCCGGCCACGCCGAACGCTCCGGCAAGGAAACCCAGTGGAATCGAGCCGACATCGCCCATGAAAATCTTCGCCGGCGGAAAATTGAAAATCAGAAAACCCGCTGCCGCTGCCGCGATCGACCAGGCAAGCAGTTCAAGCTCACCGTTCCCTCCGAGCCACGCCGCCAATCCGTAAGTGCCGAAACCGATAACGGCCATTCCGCCCGATAATCCGTCGGCGCCGTCCATGAAGTTGTAAAGATTCGTGATCCAGGCGATTGCGAACAACAGAACGACGAGCGACGCCGCTCCGAAAGAGCCTGCGGCCAGCCATAGAAAAACGCCTGCGGCGGCCAGGTGCATCGCCAATCGCACCACCGCGGGCAGGGCATGACGATCGTCGAAATAGGAGGCAATAGCCAGCGCGACCGCCGGGACCAGCAGGCTGGGACTGGCGCGAAGCCACAAGGCGGCCGCAGCGATGCCGGTAATGATGGCGATGCCACCGGTTCGCGGCACCGGTATGCGGTGCAGCGAGCGTTCGTTCGGCTCATCCAGCGGCAGGCCGCGAGTTCTCAGCAGCACGAGCATGGTGGCGGTGGAAACAATTCCGGCGAGCAGCGGGGCAAGCGTGAACGCGAAGACGCCGGTTTCCATCGGGGCGATTATATAAGAACGACGCTCAATTTCCCCATTCTCGACAGGATGCCAGCCCGCTCAGCCGGAGCGCGTCCGATACCAGGACACGGTCCGTGCCAGACCCTGCTGCAACGAGAACGGCGGTTGCCAGCCGAGCGCTTTCTTGATCGACGATACATCCACCCGCAACGATCCTGTCAGGCGCGCGATCTGCTCGGTCCGCCCTGTGAGCGCGCCGATGCCGCGAAGCAACACCGGTGAAATCGGAAAGAGCAGCGCTTCCTTGCCCAATGCCGCGGCGATCTCCCGGACCAGTTGCGGCGTCGAAACGTCATGGTCATCGGCTACGAAAAACGTCCGATTGGCCGCGGCCGGGTGCACCAGGCAGGCTTCCAGTGCATGGACCAGATTGCCGACATAAACGAGACTGCGCAGATTGGAGATCGATGACAAAGGCAACGGCAGCCCCGAATCGACGGCGCGCAACAGACCGAGGAAATTCGCCTTGACGCCGGGGCCATAGACCAGCGGCGGCCGCAAGATCACCACTTCCATGCCCGTCTCGTCGGCGATCTTCTTCAATCGCTCCTCCGCTTGCGCCTTGGATGCGCCATAGGCATCGGTCGGGGCCGGTGGGTCGCTCTCCGTGAATGCGCGCTCGCGGGTGATCTCACCGTTGACCTTCACCGAACTCAGAAACACGAAGCGGCGGACGCCTGCGCGCGCGGCCTGACGCGCGAGATTCTCGCTGCCTTCGACGTTGGTTCGGAAAAACGCTTCCCGGGCATCGCCGCCGGACTCGCGCATGATATGCACGCGCGCTGCCAAGTGCACGACCGCTTCACAGCCGCGCAAGGCCGCCGTCCAGTCGGTGGCGGAGCCGATATCTCCGGTTCTCACCACTTCGGTCCCTTCCGCCCCGGGCGGAAATTCAACGGCCGAATACAGACGCATCGCCGCACGCGCCGTGAAGCCGCGTCCGCGCAACGCAGTCCACAACGCCCGGCCGACAAAGCCCGATGCGCCGGTAATCAGACAAGCAGTCATTTCCTCCAGCCCTTGAACGCCGGGGTCAGGTGACCAGCGAGGACATGGCAACCGCCCTTTCTACGAGAGTCAATGAGCACCGCGGAACGATCTCGCGTATCGCCCACCTCTGTTGGCCGCTCTCCACAGGAAAGTCACGCCGGGAGATCTGATCAGTCATTCAGGGCGCGGAGAAAATCTCCCGCCGACACACCAGCCTGGCGCAGCACGCCGGCCAACGTTCCCACTTTGAGTTCCTTGTGGTTTGGCACCACGCAGCCGGCCGGGCCATTCCGCAAAATGACGTGACTTCCACTCTGGCGCACCACCGCGAAGCCCAACCTCTCGAGCGCCCGAATCGCTTGGGCACCCGAGACACGGGGTAATTTAGGCACGCGCAAGAACTGTAAAAGTGGTTACCAGAGGGGGGCCGGAAACGACTGTTGGAAACTCTTCAAGATAAAGGGAAGTGGCTTCCTGCAGGTTGGCCAGTGCTTCGTCAATCGTTTCTCCCTGCGTCGTTGTACCTGTCTCTGGATTGAGAGCTACAAACCCGCCTTCTTCCGCGTGGATGAGAACAGCCGTTAATTGCATGTTGCCTCCATTTCGGATAACCAAAATTTCATTTTGGCCCAAAATCATCTTCAAAACCAACTTTCGATTCGGCCTCGGCTTTGGATGTGCCATACGCATCCATCGGCATGACGGGATCGCTTTCCACGAAGGCGCGTTGCGCGCCTTCCTCGCCGTTGACCTTCACCGAACTCAGGAACACGAATCTGCGCACACCGGCACGCGCGGCCTGGCGCGCGAGGTTCTCGCTGCCTTCCACGTTGACGCGATGGAAGTCGCCGGATGCATCACCCGCCCGGTGCCGCATCACATGCACATGCGCAGCCAGGTGCACAACCGCTTGGCATCCTGCGAGCGCAGCCGTCCAATCCGTCTCAGGACCGATATTCCCGACCGCAATGGACGGAAATGGAAACTGCTCCGTCGGCGCTCGCATCCCGCCCCTCACCACGTGACCTTGTGCGCCCAGGTGATTGCTCAAAGACTTTCCGACGAATCCTGATGCGCCGGTGATCAGGACAGGGAGGCTCATCTCGCTCTCATGCATTCGACCGCATCAGGATGCTTGTCCGGTCGACAGAACATAGTGCGAAGATTTGCGCAACCAGCGTTTTTCGACCAGATGCCACGATCCCCAGGCCAATAAATTTATGACTGCGATAGCCGCGAAAAAGGCAATTTCCGGGCTTCGGGCAAAAAACCCTTTCCAGACGAGAAACTGCAATACCGGGAAATGGATGATATAAATTCCGTAGGAAAGATCGCCATAGCGTCCGAAATTCCCGAGGGAGGGTATCCCCATGGCAAAATACATGACAACAAAGCCAAGGCAGATCGGGGCGAGAATGGCATCGAGAGGTCCAGAGCCAAATACCAGCCATAACCCCGAGAGGATCACTATGGGCCAAGTCCGGCGGCGTAGCAGGGACTCGCGATAATGAAACGCGCCCCCAATCAGGAAATACGTCAACTGGCCGGGCAGTTGCCTTGCCAACATATCGAATACCGGTCTGCCCGTGCGTTGTGCCATGATCTCAAAAAAGAGCAGGTAAATAACGGACATTACGTAGAGAACTACCAGCACCTGTACAAATCCGAAGCGGCGGAACAGCAATGCGATGACAGGGACAAAAAGATAGAAGGCAACTTCGATCTTGAGTGTCCAGAGCGCGCCGTTTACTACTTCCAGAAAGTTGCCGGTAAATACACCGGGCAGGGCAGGGGTCAGGAAATTCAGGAATACCAGATTGGCGGCCAGGTACTTCAGCAGCGGCATCGAGAGATAGTCGGACCAGCGTAGCTGCGTAACAACCAAGCCCATCAGCGCGCTAACGAGGATAACGCATGCGTAAGCCGGGTATATCCTTCTGGCGCGCTTCTCGAAATAATCAATGACCGACCGGGACGCTTCGAAACTGCGGAAGATCAGGAAGCCGCTTACGACGAAGAAACTTTTCACCGCCAGGTCTGCAGACACATAACGGGAAAGAAAAACCAATCCTTGCTCACCGGACAATACATGTACATGAACCAGAAAGACCATTGATGCCAGAACAAAACGCAACAAGTCAAAATTGTTCGTCTGATTTGCTGTCATCTCTGGTTTCAGTATCGATCGTCAATCATGGCCATGGCAAGATGGTTGGTAGTCTGATCGGGGATCTGGCGGCTATCACCGAAACACGCCTGGAAATCATACTGACCCAAAACATACCGGAAGTCCGGAATTATTTCAGCCGAGCGATCCCCTTCAACACCGTCCTTATTGAGAACGCAAAACCAAGGGGATTCGGCGCGAATCATAACGCGGCGTTCGGTCACGCCAAAGGAGATTTCTTTTGCGTACTCAATCCCGACATAAGAATCTCAAGGAATCCGTTTCCCGCGCTGCTCGCGGAACTCTCGCGGCCCAAAGTTGGCGTGGCGGCTCCCAGGATCCTCGGGCCATCTGGCGGCATCGAAGACAGCGCACGCCGCTTTCCGACAGTCGCATTTCTCGCGCGGAAAGCCCTGGGCGGCGTCCGGGCGGTCGACTACGATGCCGTTGATCAGCCGATTTCCCCGGATTGGGTCGCCGGTATGTTCATGGTATTTCGCAAGGAAGCATACGCGGCAGTCGGGGGGTTCGATGAAAATTACTTTCTCTACTATGAGGATGTGGATATCTGCAGGCGGCTCCGATCGCGTGGATTTGACATCCGTATGGTGCCTTCAGTGGAGGCGATTCATGATGCCCGCAGGCAAAGTCGTCGCAGCCTGCGCCATATGCGCTGGCACCTTGAGAGCATGCTCCGTTATTTTCTGAGACCGATGAAATGATTCTGGTCTCGATCATTGTTCCAACTTTCAATGCACACAGCACGCTGGCGCAATGCCTCGAAAGTGTCATCGGCCAAACCCTTTCCGAGAAAGAGATCATCGTGGTCGACGGAGGCTCGACCGACCAGACGGTCGAATTGATAAAATCGTACGGACCGCGAATAGACAGTTGGCTATCCGAGCCGGACCGTGGCGTATTCGACGCCTTCAACAAGGGCATTAAACGGGCTCGCGGCAGGTGGCTCTATTTTCTGGGAGCCGATGATTACCTCCTTGACCAGGATGTACTATCGCGATTGGCTCAGTACTTGCGGAGAGACCCACCGGTCGCACGTGTAATTTATGGACGCGTCGCCCTGGTCGGTTCGGAAGGGGAGACACTCGCACTTCTGGGCGAGCCCTGGGATGCTACCCGAAAGCGGCTAAGCGCTTACCTGTCGTTGTCGCACCAGGGGGTTTTCCACGCCCGCGAACTGTTTGCCGAACATGGGTTATTCGACCCATCGTATCGTCTGTCGGGAGATTATGAATTCCTGTTGCGCGAGCTGCCAAAGCGAGACGCTTTCTATATACCAGATGTCATTATTGCCGGCCATCGCAGCGGCGGCATAAGCAGTGCGCCAGGTAACCACACGCGCACTTTATGGGAGCTACGTCGCGCACAAGTAACCCACGGCATTCTTATTCCCCGACCAGCATGGATTGTCCGGTTATTCGCCGCTTGGATCCGAAGCGCGCTGGTAAACCTCTTCGGACACCGACGAGGTCATGCGATCATGGATTTTCTTCGGGCACTATTCGGAAAGAAGCGCCACTGGTCGCGATTGTAAATTTTCGACATTCGATCAAAAACGGTCCAACCAGCGCCGCACGCGCTGAAGTCGATGTTCGGGAATCAACACCGTAGCGACTCGTCGCACCCCCGGCAGACGATATGCGTAGCGCAGTCGCGCCTGCAAGCTCTCCTTTAGCGCATCCATCAGGAACCCCGGGCGCGCCCGCCAAGACCTCGCGAATCGCAGAAAGTCGGATTTCGACGTCGCAGCAGGTTCAATTGGCGCCCAGACCTGCAGATAATCCGTCTCATAGGAATATGCGCTCTTCGTGGCGGGCGTGAGCCTCGCTGCTTCTGTCCGGTCGTCTTCGCCTCGCGCGGCAAGCTGCACAAAAAAATCATTCCACTCTCGAGCCTCGGTATCCCAGGGTAGCAGCCAACTTCCGTTCCGCCCTGCGAGCCGGTCATGGAACGCACCAATATCCGTCGCTGCAATCGGGAAACCAAGGCGCATCGCGGCGCTGAGCGTGTAGCTGTAGGTCTCCGGCCATTGCGCAGGAAACCAAAGAAGATCCGGCGTCATGCGAGCCAGAAGATCGTCCAGCTCGGCGTCCCTGTAAGACCCGTGAACATATAGTGCAGCCCGTGGCGCTTGCGCGAGCGAGCGATAAGCCTCTCCCAGCAAAAGAAATTCGATCGGCAATTTGCGAACGGTTGCGTCCTGTGCGCAACTTTCGAGCAGGTCTGCACCCTTCGGTGGATTCAGCGTGCCGAGTACGGCAATCCGCAGCTTTCCCTTTCCGGTGGAAATCCGAACTGGCGCACGTGGAACCATTGAAGGTTCCGGATGCGGGGCAAGCACAATCCTGGCTTCGGGAAAATGGCGCATCAAGCGCTGCCCTACGCCAGCGGTTGGCACAAACACCCGAGCGGCGCCCTCGATAAATTTGCGGTAACGGTATCGCCAGCCCGATATGTCCTCGCGCAGGGGCGTAGGACGAACTGACAGGCATCGATCGCAACCCGCGTCGTCCGGTTCGCCGCAGTAGCGGAAATGCTCGGACGTAAGCGTAATTTGGGGACAGAACGAGAAGTAATCGTGCGCCGTGTAGTCGTAAGGCACACCCAAATCTCCCGGCAGAAGGCTGAGATTCCACGGAAGGCGAACTGTATGATGAAAATGTACGCGTTGAATGCGCACTGCCCGAAGAAACGTTACGAGCGGGGTTATTTCCCTTACGGGGTCAAAAAACAGCTCTGCGGGATATCCGGCCATTCCATGCCTGATGCGGAGCAATCCACCCTTTGCCGGCACCATGCGGAAGAAATCCGCCTGATCCCGCAGCAGGTGCGTGAGATCGCTTACATGGCGCTCAACTCCACCGCCCAGTCCATGTTCAATCATCAGGATGACCGGACGCATGGTCGACACCGTTAACTTCCCGAGGCAATGCTCTTGCGCACGAAGAACCCGTCCACCTGCACCGTTTGACCGGTGTTCTGATTTACATAGCCCGGGAATATTGCGAACAGCACGTAGCCCAGAGACTCTATTTCTCGTCGCATTTCATCGAACAACAACTGTCCGGCATAGAGCGGAACCAAAGATAGCTCGACTTGAATCGCCGAGATGCGATTCATGATTCCCGTAGCTCCACGCAGGACTCGATCTTCGTACCCCTGGGTATCGATTTTGAGCAGCACGGATTGCATTCCCTGCATGTAGTCTCCAGCGACCTGGTCGACCCGACGCAAAGGCGACAACTCGCTTCCTATGAAGCGGGAACCGGGTGCAGCCGATTCATGTTCAGAAAGCATGTCCAGTACGGAACTGCTCTGCGAATTCCCCGCAACCCGGATCGTTACCTCGCCTTCTGCATCGCCAAGAGCCATGCGCTGCGCAACCTGCCAGTGCGCATCGCCTCGAGCGGCTTTCTGCAGTTGTGCATGAGCGCCAGCCAAGGGTTCGAACGAGACGATTCGGCCCCGGTATCCATGAGCGCGGAGCGCCATGGCATATTGCCCGCTGTTGGCACCAACGTCGATTATCAGATCTATACCAGCATATTGCAGTAGGCACTGTAGCTGCGCGGCGGTCGAGGTCTGCACCGCATAACGGCCAATCTGGAAACCTGCTTTACGGAGTAAGTTCTTGATGGCTTCCTTCATTCCGGGTCCCGAATATGCGAAGGTGCAACGGGGCGATTCGCGTATGACTCCAAGGTCTTCCGAAAAGCAAACTGAGAATTTTGTGCCGTACGGTTGGAATGCCCGCGGTTTGGCGCGTTTTTTCGGATCACCGGGCTTTTCGCATCAGCCATCGGGCCGCTCGCCTCAAAAAGGACGGACGAATGGAGCGATAATAATCTGCGAACGCCTCGAATGCGATTGTGTCTTCGCGAAGCGGAATGCGTTCGACCCGAACAGGATCATGCGAGATTTCCACATCGAATTCGTCGGTCGCGTAGCTGTGTGTCCCGGTCTCGTCGAATCCGATATTCCGCACCAGTGAACGCCCGGGGTATAGCGTCAGTCCCCCCTTCAATAGTGCCGAAGCCTGCCATCTGATGGCCCATGAGTTGATTTGGCCGTCGATCTGTTGCTTGAGCATGCCGGTATAGTCGTACGCCCCATTGAAATCAAAACGCCGAAGCAGTCGTTCGCGAGTCAGCTTTTGGAGCAATTCGACGCCGTCCGCCTCGAATTGTCGCCACGCGCGGGACCAGGTCGCCCAGCCCCAGCAATCGGCGCCCAACAAAAAGAACGTTTCGGGCAGGCGGATCTTAACGGGGAAAACATAACCGTGAATACTGAATACGCTTTCGTCCCCCTCGTAGATTTGCAGCGCCGTATTCATGTAATCCAGGAATGAGGACGACACTACCAGATCATCCTCGAGAACTATCACCCGGCCAAATGCTTCGCATGTTTCCGTGACGCCATTTATGACGGATCGCGAAAGACCAAGATTCGCAGCCTGCTCCACGACCTTGAGCGATTTAAATCCCGAAACGGAGCGGCCAATTGATCGCACTTCCTGAACCGCGGCTTTATCGTCGAAAGTTTTCGGACCATCGCAATAGATTATCAAATCACTCTGGGAAGCGAGACGATTGCTCTTTAGCGCATCGATCGTGCGCTGCAGGTGCACCGGGCGGTTGTATGCGAACAAACAGATGGGCGCTGTATTCAAGGCCGATGATTTCACCGATCTTGTCAATCACTACTCACGAGTGATTGTGCGTTGATACCCTTGAGGGAATTGCACCGTTCTACGGCTTCCTGGAAGGTTTTCAAATATTGGGGAATGACGACTTGAGGCGACCATAGCTGCACGGCTCGGGAGCGGGCTTCACTGCTCAGCGCGCCATAACGTTCCCGGGATTCGAGCATCCAACCGATGCCATGCGCCATGTCGTCCATATCAAAGGGCTTAGCCAGATAGCCGGTTTTCCGGTGGTCGACCACGTCGGGCATTCCTGTGCAATTGAAGCCCGCGACTGGAATGCCACATGCCTGCGCCTCGGTACCGACTTGCGGGAGGTTGTCCTCCCGCGAGGGAACAACAACGATATCGGACAGATTATAAATCAGGGCCAATGTCTGCTGATCGTATATCCGGGGAATCCAGTGCGTCCGGAATGGCAACTTCGGATTTCCCGGGTGCTCCGCTTGCCCGAAAATGCAGATCTCAATGTCCGACGCAATTGCATGGGAGGCAAGCTTGTCGAGCAGGGATATGAACAAATCGCCGCCCTTTCTCAAATCCCTGAGGAGGTTGTAGGCACCGCAGGTCACCAGTTTTTTGGTCGTATTGATATTGAAAACCTCCCTGCAGAACTGCTTTCGCAGGGGTTTGAACAATCCCGTATCGACAACGTTCGGAATAACGCTTATATGCCATGAACGCGCCACCTCGCTCAATTTGACTTGATCCGCCATCCATCGACTGGGACAAACGATCGACATGCCACGATTCCAGGCATGTTGCTTTCTCCTCTTAACCCACTTGTCGACCGCAACCGAAACCCGCTCCCCTGAGGTATTTGCGTGGGCTTTGCTCCGGTGCCCGGAAGTGTGGTTGTCGTCGTAACCGTACTCATAGTGTCTGGCACCGGAAATCGGCCAAAGGTCCTGCGATGTCCAGACCACGGGCTTTTCGATTCTACCGATATCGCGAATGGACAAGGTTTCCTGACCAACCCATTGCAGGTTGACTACATCCACATCCATGCTGTTTATTTTCGCGGACCACCGGGAAGGCAGCACGTTCAGCGACAAAGTATTACCGTCATCACTTCCGAAAAGCCGCTGCAATGCCACCCCGGATTTATCGCGCAGCATGGACACCCATTTGCCTAGGCGCGTAACCGGCCCGATCGTGGAATCGTCATTTCCTTCCATCACGCGAACAAGCATTTGCGCGTTCACGCCTTGCCGGCACAGATGACGGTAGAGCAACGACGCGGCCTTATAGGCACCCCGCTCGCCGTTACTGTGAGATACGACCAGAACCTTAGGCCACACTTGCAACCCCGCTAATGTTGGTCGAAAGCGTTGACCGTTTCGATGACATACTGGATTTCGTCATTCGACAGGCTGGTGAACAACGGCAATCTCACCAATCGTCCCGCGTGATCTTCGGTGTTTGGGCACGCAACGCCATGCTTGCCGACTTTCGTGCCATACGGAGAGGAATGCAGGGGAATGTAGTGAAACGAAGCGCCAATATTCTTCGCCCGCAGATATTCAATGAACTTCGCCCTGATTTCCCGAGTTCTCGTCTTCACAAAGAAAAGGTGGCCATTGTGATCGCAATGCGCCGGAGGATTCATGATTTCGAGGGATTCGTTCTTGAGCCCGTTATCGTACAGTTTCCATAATCGCAGGCGGCGCCTGGTGACATCGTCCATGGACAGCAACTGCGCATGAAGAAAGGCGGAGCTTATTTCGCCGGGCAGAAAACTCGAGCCGATATCGACCCAGGTATATTTGTCGACAAGGCCCAGCGTGAATTGCTTGCGATTGGTGCCTTTCTCCCTGATTATTTCCGCGCGTTCCAACAGAGCTTTGTCATTGACGACCAAGGCCCCGCCTTCCCCGCAATGCAGATTCTTCGTTTCGTGGAAACTGAAGGTCGAAAGATGGCCCGCGGTTCCCAGCGGATCGCCTTTGTAGCGCGCACCTATTGCCTGGGCCGCATCCTCGATAAGCCAGATGCGATGCCTGTCCGCTATCTCCCTGACGCGATTCGGCGCGCATCCGACGCCACCGTAGTGGACGATGAGGATCGCCTTCGTCTTACTGGATATGGCCTCCTCGATCCTGGTTTCATCCATGTTCATGGTATCGGGGCGGACATCCACGAATACCGGTACCGCACCCCTGAGCACAAAGGCATTGGCACAGCTCACAAACGTGAAGCTGGGCATGATGACTTCATCGCCGGGCTCAATGTCGATCAAAAGTGCGGCCATTTCCAGGGCGGCGGTGCAGGAAGGGGTCAGTAGCGCGGTTCCTGTTCCCATCGACTTGCTGATCAGGCTTTCGCATTGCTTCGCAATCGGGCCGTTGCCGCTGTAGGGCCCGGTTTCGACCACTCGCCGCACAAAGGCGGCTTCTGTCCCTGTCAACGTAGGTTTGTAAAACGGGATTTTGTTTGTAGTCACGGAATTTCAGGCCGGATGATGGCGAGCACTCGCGAGTTTGGCGAAGATCTCAGGCAGCGGATCATGATGCCAGATTCCGATTTTTCATGGCTTGGCGCTGATCTGCTTCTCGAAAACGCCAACCCAGCCGTTGGTCTTGCCGATCGACCGGGCGCTGACCAGGTATGCGACTGCGGCAATGAAATCCAACGCGATCAGGGCAAATCTCCACGGCGAGCGGACGTAACGCGAGCGGGAATGGCTTATGCGCAGCGGACTGCGCCGGAACCAGATGTCACGCAACGCGAGTCTGTTGCGAGCGTAGTACTGGACCTGGGCGGCTCCATCGCCGAATACCATCAGAATCCCGGTCGGTTGATACGGCTTGACGTGATCGAAATCATCGTAGAAATAGTCGCTCATGAGCGGGGTCGCTACGATCAACCGTCCGCCCGGCTTGAGGCGATCCAGGTAGGAATCCATGAAGGCCAGCAGATCGGCGGGGCTGAAATGCTCTATCACATGGGCCATCAGGATGACGTCGAACTGTTCCGTTGACTGCTTGAACTCCTCGGCCGTCCAACAACGCAATCCGGCTTTGCGGTTGGCTTCGACGATCTCCGGATTTATTTCGACACCGGCGGCATCCCATCCCGAAGAGATCATCAGCCGAAGCATCCGCCCATACCCGCAGCCGACGTCGAGCACGCGCACGCCCGCATCGGTTCCCGTCGTCCTCAGCAGGCGAATGATGTGACGCGCCTCTCCATCCAGATGTTGTGTGCTTTGATGTAGAGATCGCAGTAAGGCCAGCATGATTTACCAAACTCCACACAGTCGGGCAATTGTACCTTTCGCCGCCAGATGCGGGACCGGCTGGCGCCCGGATTGCGCCGATTCGACGGGCATGACTAGTGTATTCTCTCGGTCCATATTTTCGAATACCGAAGTCAGGAACGTGCTCTATGGCCGCGGCAATAATCCGATTTGTACGTCTTCTGGGAGGCCGTTTCCTCATACGGCAAATTAACGAGCTGTTGCGCCGGGTAACGGCTTTCACGCATCGGATCCAATTCCTGATCGAATGGGGCGTGCAACCTACTCCAGTCTGGTTCGATCATTTTCTCGATCAGTACTATTTGTGGCGAAAATCCCGTACGCCCCTGGGTTGGGAGCGGGGGATATTCGGTTTGCTCGCAATGAAGGAGGGCGCAAAGGTTCTGGAGCTGTGTTGCGGGGATGGGTTCAATACCTATCACTTCTATTCAATTCGGGCCGGATCCATCATCGCACTGGATTACGATCCGGAAGCGATTCAATTTGCCAGACGGCATTTTGCAGCCCCGAACGTAAAGTACAACGTCGCCGATATTCGCACTTCAATGCCGTCAGGACCATTCAACAATATCGTCTGGGATGCCGGCATCGACTATCTCACGGAACAGGAAATCGACAAGGTCATGGCCGACATCAAGTCTCGACTGGCTATGGATGGAATATTGAGCGGCTATACGATTCTCGAATTCGGTGAAGGCCGATACCTTCATGGAAACCGGTACGACTTCAAATCCAAGGAAGACCTAATCCGCCTCCTGAGCCCACATTTTGCGAATGTGCGCGTGTTGGAAACAAGATATCCGTCCCGTCACAATCTTTACTTTTTCGCGGGAAACTCAGAGCTACCCTTCGATTCATACGTAGCTAAAAAAGGAGGGCGAACTTAAGACAGTCAGTTTGTATCTTAATTATTACACCAGTTTTCGTTCTTTCAGCGCTGTCACTATTTTTTAAGGGAAAGAATTGCTTTTTATTGGCTAGGTTCTTGCCGGGAGTATTCCGATAAGATGCAATTTACGCCGCGCTCGTAAGAAATACCTCCGCCAAAACTCATAAATTCTGAAACGAATTCGCGAGAATGGCTCGACTTTCACCGTATTACCCCAGCCATCCTTATCGACCTGAATGAAAATTCGAATCAGATTGGTAACGTCATACGCAATTCGATATGGTTTCTCTTCGGCACAATAAATAAGTCTGCGAATTTTCCCACGAAACAAACGGAGCAAATTCTTGGAACTCTTAATATCCGTCTGACCCAGTCTGGTAACACCGTAACCATACGGACCCGGTGTCTCAACAATTAAAAAACCATCCTTTCTGAGGACCCGTAGCCATTCCTTTGCGAGCAAGCGGACATCGTAAGACTTATTAATTACCCCGCGGGCAAAGATCAACTTAATTGAATTGTCTTCAAAAGGGAGATGATGCATATCTGCAGAAATTACAAGCTCAGGGTTAGATGAAACTAAGTCCACTCCCTTGGTGTTTCTTAAACCCAAATTTTGCCGAAAATACAGGATTTCTCCGAGCCAACGATTTCCAATACAAATTACCGGGTCTTCTAGCGCAATATTTCCGCGCATAATTTCACGGCGCACTAGATATGTCCATGGATTAGTTCGGTCCGATCCCATATAGAGCTCGTAGGAATCAGCATATATTTCGTTTTCCGGTACATCACCTATGGCGCGCAACGACCACTTAAGTTGAAACTCATTGTTTAGATCAATCGAGTTGCTTTCGTTTTTGAGGGTATGGAAAGACGGTTCCGAGTTATACAACGTCTCACCGTGAAAGGTACTACGAGGTCGAATATTGGCCAAATCCAGTTCTCTCTCATGAGCCTTGACGTAAGCAATCATATCTTCGAGGCTTACGAACTGAAAATGGGAGCAAATCAATTCAAACCACTTTTGCGCTTGCGGATCCGCAAATTGTTGGGTATTGACATCGAAGTCATGATTCTCGATGACTATATTTTCCAAGTCATCGACGTATCTGCGGCCATAAGTATCAATACAATCTGTCGGATTTATAAGGTAATCCATAAATCGCTCGATCAATTGTAGATTGTCTTTCATTTGAATTTTTCTCTTCTATTCTCGTGTCGGCATGTCTTAAAAAAGGTCAATTTAACGGTCTGACAATGACATTTCTCACAACATTTAATCCACGCTTGCAGGAAGTCACGAGACGTTCAGATGAGTAAGCTATTTTCAAAGTCAAAGTTGGCATAAACGCGTGGATATTTCTTCGCCAACTCGCCAAACTGCGGAACATGAATACGTCGAATTAAATGCCGCTTATTAGCGCCAAAAGTGCTGTTAGAGATCTCAAAAGCCAACAATAAGCGGTCACCTTTAGCGGGCATGAGCCCTTTATGAAAACCTCGACTATCCTCAGCAACTATTGTCCCACGAGGGCCAATAAACTCACGATAAGCTTCCTGACCAAAAGACTCCAAAATTGTTTCATCGGTCTGGCGTACATATCCGGGCTTTAACAAGGCGGCTGGAATGGCGCCGCTTCGGTGAGATCCTTTGATAAAGCAATGTGGTCCGCTATATTTCGTTACATCGGTAAGATAGATGAAATATCTGAGCCACCTTATTCGTTCCATATCGAAGTGGAACTGTTGCGCCGCATTGGCATCCGGTGAATTCTTGACCGGTGCGCTCCACCAGAGGCTCAGTCCCGTAAAAATGGGTTTTGATTTCAGATAATTCTGTGCAACTGTAATTAAAGATAGATCGCTCAAGAGTTGCTGGACCTCCGGGATATCGCTGGTATCGTCTTCGGTAAGAATGTATTTTGGTGCATATGGAGACTCGCGATTGTAACGGTCGTATACCTTCTCGGGCTGGGCAACAAATTCATCTCCTAAGACGAGGCAATTCGCCTTAAGAGTCTGCCGGACGATCCGTTCGCAAAAATCCGCTGGAAGGCAATTCTCAAAAACGTAATAGCCGTCGATTTCAAGTTTCTCCTGAATTTTGGCGAGATCCTGCGGTGTTAAATTCCCTAAGACCCCTGAGGACTGCGGAAGTACATAAGGTGAATGCCTGATTGATAGAACCCACGCCAAAAAGTCGTTTGTTCGGCCCTGGCTCATGACAAAGAGATTTACAAGTGCTTGTTGTGCTGTTCGTGGAGTTTCTCCTCTAAGAGCATGGATCAGTGCCCCTTTGAGGAGTCTCGCCCACTCAATGGCGTATTTTACGAGTTGAAACCTGGCCTTCAAGCGCCGTACGGCGGCTCGAATTGAAAAAGCAGGATTGAAAATATCTGAATCCATCGCTTTCCTCATCAACTATGGTTTAGAGACTATCCGCCTGATTGATCGAGTGCAAATTGCAGAGTGTTCCTCTGACTAGCAAGCAGTTGGTGTTCAATTGAGGCGCGGATCGATTCCATCTTGTCCAGTTGCTTTCAACGAGTATGGCTTCCATGCAATTGCATGCATCATAGAGCTACGAGGTCTTAACGGCTCCCGCGTTATTCTCGAGAAGTGCTTAATTGTCCGTACAGAGAACTTTTTGCGAGTAGCTCTTCGTGTGTGCCACTGGCCATGATTGTCCCTTTAGAAAGTATGTAAATACGATCGCAACCGACGATCGTCGACAGCCGATGGGTAACAATTATCATGGTGATGTGTCCGTGCAATTGATCGATTTCTGACGTCAATTCTCGCTCGGATATGGTGTCTAATGAGCTGGTGGCCTCGTCAAAAACTAGAATCGCAGGATCGCGATACAGTGCGCGAGCGATTCCAATTCTTTGCCTTTGGCCTCCGGATAGCCGCAAACCGTTCTCGCCTACCAAGGTCTCCACTCCCTCAGGAATCGATGAAATGAATTTTTCCAAGTTGGCAACGCGAAGTGCTCGCTGCAAGCGCTCAGGATTTGGCTGGTGTTCGAATGAAATATTGAACGCAATCGACTCGTCTAGCAGAGTAATCGATTGCGGCACATACCCGATCATCGATCGTATGGACTTACTGCGAAATGGATCGAACAATTTTCCGTCGCAGAAGAATTCACCTTCGACCGCGGGTTGGAGTCCGGTAATAAGGTCCAATAGCGTGGTTTTTCCAGAGCCGGAAGGACCAACAATGCCGATCGATTGCCCACGCTTGATCGTCAAATTAACGTTGGAAAGCGTCTGCATTGCACCGTAGTGGAATCCGACACCACGAAGTTCAATTACTTTGTTGAATTGGAGCGAGTCGTCATGCCGCCTACTTTCTGCCGCAACCAAATTGGTTCGCACTGACATTAGTCGTTCAACAACGGGTTTCGAGAAACGATAGGTATTTATAGAGCTAATTAACCGGGAAAATCCCGGTACAGTGCGGACCGATGCTATTGCCGCTACGCCAATCATCGGGGCAATTTTCTCAATGGGCAGTTGAAGCAAAATGTATGCAGAAGCGATAGCTACCAACCCTACTAGCACGACAAGCTCAATAGCTAAGCGCGGTAGCGCCCCGTTGAGGTTATGGCGCCAGGCGACTTCTGCATATTGTGCGGACACTTCTCTGTTCCTATCGTCAAACAGTTTTCCGAGTCCCATGATATTGATATCGCGAATGGCGCTGACAATCGAGAAGAGCAACCTGTAGCGGATATTTTCAATACGAGTCAATGCGACCCCAAGAGCCGTAGTTCTGCGAATGACCCCAAAATAGATAACTGCACAAAGCAAAGCCAACACAAATATGGACAGAATGGCGAGCATAGGCTGCGCAACAAGGAAGGCGATTAACAATAAGCCCAGGAAGAGTGCTTCGTTCAGCACTTGCGTCAGAGCTTGAAAAGCATTCGTCGCGTGCACCGTGTTCGAATAAGCAACTCCGACTAGCTCAGAAGTGGCGGTCTTTTGGAAAGTCGCATATCTTGCCCGCAAGATGTGGGAAACCATGTCGTCCGTGAGGACGGCAGTCAACTGGGATAGCGCCTTGTACTGATACCGCGTCAATATGACCTGCAATGCACTTTTGAAGACATAGAGCGCGATCAGTATGGCACTCAGCATTAGTAACAAGCTGCCGCGGTCTAGGGAAGATAGCGAATTTGGTAGCCAATCGAGAACTCTTTGTTCCGTTTGTGTGCCTGTGCTAGTGGCCACTTGAAGGTAAGGAAAGATTATGGCGATGCCGAACAAATCAAGTAACGACATTGCCACTGCCGCCCCAAGAAAGGCAGCTGTCTTATACGCACCCATGAACTGCAGGAGGAACTGCCGCACGGTGGCTATGGGTTGCGCGACGATGAGCGGGTCACTCTCAATATTTGCCATTATTAATTGAGAGGGTGCTTAATCGTTTGTCAGAACTGCTTTATGCAAATGGCCAATAAGCGGGGAATTGAGATGACTTTGATCGACGTAAACTTGTTCGACAATACGACCAATCTCGGCGCGCAAGAGACGTTCTTCCTCTATCTCAGATAAAGAACGGCGATCTTGTAGCTGAAGGGTGAACACAGGTATTTCTTCCAGGATCGCGCGCACGATTTTACTTCCTTGCTTTAGCGGCCGTCGTAGGGCGTGTACGTGCGCGCGCTGAATATGGAGAGGATCGATCAATCGCTTTAGGCGATTGAATATACGTCGCAAAAACGGGGCGCGAACCTCTTGGAAATCGAACCCATCGCTTATGTCGATGGTCGCCAGCGTGTATTCGAGCGCCAACCAGCGATAAGTTAGACGGATGCGTTCGATCGACCATCCTTCTATAAGTGCTTCGTCGATACGCGTGAAATAATTGTTCTTATCCTTAGCGAGTAAGTTTAGCGAAGCCGGATAATAGAGAATTTCGCTGGCGAACAGGACCACAGGAATCCCCAGGAATGCCAATTCCTTGCCGGCGCTGGACCATCCATTCAGGCCCACATCGGTTTCGACGGCCAGGTCATATAGCGATATGTTGTCGGTCGGCCAATTGATCTTTACGTTGGACGGTAAATTCTCGAAGGTCTCTGCGAGTGCTCGCGCGTGGCTCGAATGCAGGGGATCACGTCGATTGGGAAATTCGCGCGGGTGAACACGGATAATTAGAAATAGGTCTGGCCGGTTTTTTACCCATCCAATTAGTTCGCCAATCCATTCGATTTGACTTGGGAAGATCAATGGATATGTCTTCATCACGCCCATGGTTTGGCTGGAAAATAGCTCGTCGTAACTGCTGAGGGTCGCAAGAAGCACTTTTTGTTGAGGCTTCACCCCGAAGAAACTCCGGACATCAAATCGCTTTGCATGTTTGGGGGCCGAATATACAAAGATCATGCGTCCGGACGTGAGGGCCAGATAGTGATCCGTCGCATCACGAATTCCTGCGACGTCGCTCGGTATATGGCGCAATTTTTCTTCGAAAAGCCGGATCATTTCTCGGTACAAGACGACCATATCTCGACGAAATACGTAGAGGCCCGTAAGCCGCTTGGCCATATTGCCGCTGGCGTGTAATCCGAACACGGCAATCCCATTGCGTTCCGCCAGATTCATGAACGCGTAATTTATGGAGTGCTGCGTGTTGTAAGTAACAATTCGATCTGGCTTGTACTTTGCGAGCGCTTGCTTTGCCACATAGAACGCCATGAGCACATGCTTCAAACTGACTTTGAAGTGCTCGAAGGCTGCGGGTGTTACCTCGATAAGGTCCGTAAGCTTAAAGCGGATGATCGTATCGTGCAGGGCATATCGGCCAAGGGGAAAACCCTCCACAGAAAATTCCAGCATGGAATGCGTCGTGATGGATTCGACTGACTGATCGATTAGCGCCAAGGTAGCGGAGTCGATGAGCGCATCCATACTGACCGTCTCGACCCTAATCGAGTCAACAATGAGGTTGCGCTGCTGACGACAATTCGCGCAGATGCCTTGGCGCGTAACCATGTCTGCGGTATACGACACTCCAGCGGCAGCCATCGCCCCGCATCCGGCCGACAGGATTCCGTCGCAAGTTATGTAAGTTATATCGGCCCCAGATCGCTGCAACTCGGCTGCTACTAGGGCCTCCGGCATCGCATGCTGCCAGATCCCGGCATATGGAGAGAAGAACAGGACTTTCATTGGTGCGACGGTCATATCTTCTCGTAACCGGCAAGCATGTCCCAGGTTAACGGGGTTCCGCGCTTGATGTCGCGCGCCGCGCGCCGACCAAGGAAGGTTTCCAGATGCTTGGGCGGAAGGCCGAACCCTGGTCTTATGGCGCGTACGTTACTGGTATCAAATAGCCCGCCAGTGCTGATATCCGCAGTTACATACAACGAGCGGCGGAATTTTAGCGATTCCCTTTCGGCCTCGGTTGGCCCATACGAAACCCGACCCAGAGCCTGCCATGCCTGCTCGGTATCTGCCACCAGCGTGGCAAATTCGGCAGGTTCCAGGGAAAATGCAGAATCCACTCCACCGTCGGCACGTGACAGTGTGAAATGCTTTTCGATGACCGTGGCACCAAGCGCTACTGCCGCTACTGCGACCCCAGTACCCATTGTGTGATCGGAAAGACCCACTTGGCATTGGAAGAGCTCGCGCATGTGCGGAATCGTGGAAATATTGGTGTTTTCCGGTGTGGCCGGATAGGTGCTGGTGCACTTCAATAACACGAGATCCTTGCAACCCGCGGCACGCGCAGCATTCACGGCCTCGTCCAACTCCGCGACGGTTGCCATTCCGGTCGAGATAATCATCGGCTTGCCCGTTGCGGCAATCTTTCTGATCAACGGTATATCCGTATTCTCGAATGAGGCAACCTTATAACAAGGCACATTCAGTTTTTCGAGGAAGACGACTGCAGATTCGTCGAACGGTGTACTGAAGCAGATCATCCCGTGCTTGCGACCGCGATCAAATATTGCTTCGTGCCATTCCCACGGCGTATGAGCTTCCTCGTAAAGCTTGTACAGCGACTTCCCCGCCCATAGGCTGTTCCGGTCTTCGATTTGGAATCCTTTGCCATCGACGGCGAGTGTCATCGTATCAGCCGTGTAAGTCTGAATCTTTACTGCATGGGCGCCTGCCTTTGCAGCTGCATCAACGATTTCGAGGGCGCGGTCGAGACTCTGATTGTGATTGCCTGACATTTCGGCGATAACGAAAGGCGGAGCATGATTTCCGACCTCTCGCGAAGCGATGCGTATCACTCGATTTTTCTCCCGATGAGGTTCTTGGAAAACAGCAATTCGGCTTTGCGATATCCTGCGTTTTCGAACATACGGATCGAAGCACCGTTCTCCGGATGAACTATTGCACTAATTGCGACGACTTCCGGGCACCTCGCGATTACCCATCGTTCTCCGGCAGCCAGCAGTTTTGCACCGATGCCGTTTCCCAATCGATTCGGTACGACGTAAATTGACACCCGTGCAGCTTTCGGAAGAATGTCATACCGGAGAACGCCCAACGCACCCTGGCCATCTTCACCGATAAGCAGATGGCAGTTAGGATCGGAGAGAACTTTTTCGAACCAGTTGTGATGATTGTCTATGCTGATTTCAGCGCTGTTTCCAGAGTATTTTCTAATGATCGGGTGATTACGCCAATACAGGATTTTTTCTGAGTCCTGTCTCGTCGCCTCCCGCACTCGTACTTCGCCAGCCGTCAGTCTGGCTGAGACACGTACGGCACCAAGTCCATCAACGATCGCTGAGGATCGGTCTGCGAGCCTGGCGATCCATGCGGGCGACGCGAGGACTGCCATAGCTGCTTGTGCGACCCCCTGCGGCGTAACGCTTGATGCGTTTCCTAGGTATACGTGGCTGCCAATGTCATCTAGGACTCGACACTGAGATTCTTGGTTCTCGGTGACAGCCACTACCACACCCGGCAGGCCAAGACAACAGCGCTCCCAGCTTGCGATTCCACCCGCCCCCACATAAAGCCGCGCTCGTGCCATCAGTCGCGCCATATCATGGGTAGCATGATGGAACCAGACGTTGGACACACCCGCCACGAATTTCTTGATCGCCTCAACGTTACAGTTCAAAGCACCCGCCACCACATCGACGCGCAAAGCATCATGAGAAAGATCGAGCAATGCTTGGAGTACAGGCAAGGTCATGGACTTTGGGTCGCTACCGCCAAAGCTAATCAGCACTCCGTCGCGCTTACTTTCATCCAATTTTGTTTTTTCCACAGCGAATGCCGAATCTAGTAAGGCATAGCGAGGGCCTATCAAACGTTCGCATGCCAGCGGCACGTATTGATCGTAGCCCGCCCCATCGCCTCGATGAAGGTTCTGGTCAAGTAGCACGTCGCAACGATGGGGTCTATTCGACAAGTCATCGATGGCCAGGAGCCAACGACCGGTGTCTCGCATTCTCAGTTCCCAGTCTGCGGCAAGTCCGTAATGATCAACCACCACCCAGTCATAGTTTGTCGATGGCGTAGCCGCGATAGTGGCTTGAGCATCCCGCTCTTGGGCCAAGCTTGGCAGTATCTCCTCGTTCCGAGTGCGCTTAGCGTACGAGGGCGCATTCAGCTTGACTAACTCAAATCCCTTCTCTCGAATCATTCTTTCAGCGGCTGGCGGCAACTCAGCACAAGCGAAAGTCACTGATGCGCCATCATTCTGGATTGCAGAAGCAAGAGTAAGGCAGCGAATGAGATGGCCAATCCCTATCGCTTCGGATGCGTCAGTTCGGATAAGCACGCGCATCTATGACTGCATTCCCGGTCCAACCCTAGTATCGTCGACGGAAACACGTCCTGAGGTTAATAGGGCTTCAGCGAGGAGCATGTCTTCCTCCGTATCCACATCCAGACCGGCAGGCCAGGGCATTGGATAGGCCGCTAGCGGGTAAACATAGTATTTGCGCTCGGTACGAAAGCGAGCAACATTGACAATCGTAACTGCCCCGTTTGACTTTACCAGTTCTGGCAATTCCCCCTTCTTTGCGTTTGCCCCAAGCCTGCCGATCCACTCCGGATGTAGAGGCTCCATAAAGCTGTCGCGGAGTGTATGAGCTGCCAGCAAGGAGTAATCTAGTTGCGACACGCTCATGAGAAAATCTGCTTTGAGTTCAATGTAACGATTGAGCGCTTCGGCAATGTGATGCGCTCTACGGAAGGGACTAGTAGGAAGCAGAACTACCAAGTGATCGAAACTGTCGCCAGCAGCTTCCAGTTTTTCGAGTGCATGTAAGCACACATCAACCACACCGTATGGATCACGCGCCAAATAGTCAGGGCGCATGAATGGCACCTCCGCCCCACCCGCGCGCGCAACTTCGGCCGCCTCTTTATCCTCGGTACTCACCACCAGTCTGTCCAGACACCCGGAGCGCAGGCCAGCGTCAATTGCCCACTGCAGGAGCGCCTTACCACCAATTCGACGCAAGTTTTTACGCGCCACACGCACCGATCCCCCCTTCGCGGGAATGAGACCCAGGACTCGACTTTTTGGACGGTGCATTGTCTTGTAAGAAAAATACGCCTTAGCGCTTTGCGAATAACCACCAATTCGAATTGTCACTGGAATCCAGGGGTTCCCAGAGAAAGCCGTAGTCAAGGACTCTAAGATCGGGAAATTTCTCCAAATAGACGCGACCAAAATCTCTCTTAAAAAGATATCCTTCTCTTCCGTGATAGGGGACTTGAACCGGTTGGTGGGAAAAATACTCAATACATAAGACGTAGTGCCGCGCAACGCGTACTATTTCGCTCGTTACTTTTTCAAGATCTTCAGGTGCTACGTGGATTAGAACTCCTGATGTAAAAACAAGATCAACACTGCTATCAGGGAAGGCAAGATCGAATCCACTCCCTTCTTCGATGTTGACCCCTTTCAATACAGGATTTGCGCGTGCAGTGCGGACAGCTTCACTATTGGGTTCCACAGCATGAAGTTCTTCCACAAATCCCTGTAGCGCTACAAGATTTCGACCAATATTACAGCCCACTTCGAGTACGCTCTCAGGATGTGGCGTGACGGCATGCTCAAGCATCCGCCCCCAGTCGCGCATCAAACGTCGGAGATTTTTCGTGGAGATGCGATTACCCTCACGACTTGCGTACTCGGCGCCAAATGCCGATTTCCACAACTGTAATTGTTTGGTATCCATGTGCGTGCCATTTCTAAAATATTTTGAAAGTGTCTGGCCGCTCATCAAGGGCGGATATGCCGCTAGGCAAGGGTGGGTTTACTGGATTGAAATAAAGATGTCGATTTACCTCAGACAGCGCACGGTCAGGTGACAGTTTTTGTCGCGCAGACTCTTCCTCTGGACCGATATTGTGACGGTCGGCGGCATCAAGTGGCACCCATTCTCCTTGCTTATCTCTTGCCCAAATAGAGGGATCTCTCATAGGCTCAACTAGATCATAGAAGTGTCTTTCCTCGATTCCAAAAAAGTTGCAGTAATACCCCAAACTCGACGGTTCATTGGCATCATAGCGACGCACCATCTCTATTCCCTCCTCGCGCGTCATGCGACCATGGCGAATCTCCATGCTTGCGTCGTCGGTCGCCCGGCCGTAACCGAATTTGAGGTACTTCAAGTAGTCGTGGACATCGTTTGCGTGATCTTCAATCTTCGCGTAAAGGTTGAAGGTGCGCTCGCGCTCGTATGTGACCGGAGCGAAATTCCATTCCTTGATCATAGCCTCGGCGTGAGATTTCGCGTCCCAGTTAACGAAGTTGCTTAGGTAAATGCCGCGCACTTCTGTGCGCTCAATCTCTTCATCACTGGGATAGATGTAAGGACGCACGTCGCCAAGCGTAATACCGCCCTTTCCAATAAGGTCAGTCGGTTCGTAGCCGCGCATGTCATGCTCTTTGCGCGTCCACCGGGTAAACTCGACGAAATCCTCCAGCGAAACGATGCCAGTAAGCTCTGCAAACCCATGCTCGCCCCACACTATTAGCGGAATGTTGTATTGCACAGCGATTTGAAACGGCAAGGTTCGAATGCCGGCATGGTAGTGCCACGTTAGGTCACCCACTTTCTCAAGCATGTAGCGTGAGACCCGGCGCACAGAATCAACCCCAGCCGTATATCTAACCAAATCGCATCCTGAACGCTCGACGAGATTTGCCAGGTTTCTGAGCCCTGATGGGCTGTTGTAGGCATGGTTGAATGTAACGAGGAGCGGATTCATACCATATTTCTTTTTCAGTAACCAAACCTGGAAGTGCGAATCCTTTCCGCCACTGACGGGCACGATGCAATCATGACTATTACCGCGCGTTCGAGCCATTTGCCGAGCCTCATCCAGGATCTTCTCGAGCATCTTTAGACGCTCATCCCAGTTTACCTCCAGTTTTTGCCGGCTTTCGTGGTAACGACAACCGCTGCAGACGCCTTCTTCATCAAAAATGATTGTAGGCTTCGCGTTCTCCGGATACAGACAGCGCGCGCAATATTTCATACCTTTGTTTGTCCTTCGTTGCGGACCAAGATTCCTGCTTGCGCGAGATAGCGCTTAGCTTTCTTGGTACTGTGTTCTGTGTAGTGAAAGATATTTGCTGCTGCAACCGCGGAAGCACCCACGTGGACACCCTCAACCAGATGTTGCCAGGAAAATACGCCCCCAAATGCAATTACAGGTATGCGGACGGCAGAACATATTTTCTGAAGAATATCGAGGTTGTATCCCTTGCGCGCACCATCGTGGTCGACAGAATTGAAGAATATCTCACCCGCACCCAGTGCCTCGGCTTGGCACGCCCACGATACGGGATCATTGAAGGCCACTCTACTGCCGCGATCAACGACGATGTGCGTGTCCCCAGAATCATCACGCTTGACGTCCATTGAAGCGACAATACATTGCGCGCCGTACCGGGCGGATAGCCTGGATACCAGTTCCGGCGAATCCGCCAATGCGGTATTTATCACCAACTTGTCCGCACCATTGCTCAGCAAATTCGCCGCGAAATCTTCATCGTCAATCCATCCTCCTGCAGAGAGTGGCACAAAGCAGGATGACGAAACTGCTCCGACTGCATCCGAAAAGGCGCTGCGAGAGTCTGGGTTCCGAGATACATTCAACATCACAATTTCATCAACAGCCCATTTATTGAAGCATTCTATGGCGTGAATAGGATCGTAGTGAATTGCGTTCGTATGCTTGAATCGAACACTCTGCACCACCCGCCCATCCGCAAGTATGAGAACAGCAACTAATCGAGTTTTTAGCACGACTCACATTTGCGCGAAGTTACGAAGCATTGTCAGGCCCGGGTGCTGACTCTTTTCCGGATGAAACTGGATTCCATACAGATTGTCGTGAGCAAACATTGCGGTAAACCGCAGGCCATAATCCGATGTCGCGAGCACATCTTCAGGATGCTCACAGGCACAATGAAAGCTGTGAAGAAAGTAGACATCGGAGCCATCACCAACATCAACCGTCAAATCATGGTTTCGGGTGAAAGTAAGTTCATTCCATCCCATATGTGGAACTCGTAAATCCGGTTGGTCTGGAAAGCGAATCACGCGACCTTTTATCCAATCCAATCCTTGGTGAACACCGCCTTCTTCGGAAACACTAAACATCAATTGCATCCCGAGGCAGATTCCGAGAACGCTTGCACCGGCTTGCCTCGCCTTTTCGAGCGCCTCGTCAACGCCAGATTGGCGCAAATTGTTCATAGCCTCCCCAAATGCGCCAACTCCGGGCAGAATCAATTTGCTTCGCCGTGCAATATCACTGGGATTACTGATCAATTCTCCATCCGACCCCACTTCGCGAAGTGCATTGAGGATGGACCGAATGTTTCCCATCCCATAGTCAACGATTGCAATTGAATTAGACATTCCCTTCTCTTTATGAACTACTAGCGGAGGATGTCGGCGCAACGAGATCCTCGTAGCGAAGCATTTGTCCGGATGCCTTGGGCACCGCAATGGCCCTCCCTAAGATTCGATCCACCTCCGAAGGCGGTATGCCAAGGCCGGGCCTTCTAAAATCGATGTCGACAATGGTTAAAATCTCTCCTGCGCGCAAGTCGCGCTTGACGAAGATACTGCGGCGAACCAAATCTCGTTTGCGAATTTCCACCTCTTGCATGATGCGACGCGGACTTCCGAAAGCAGCCTCGATATCTCTTATTACAACAACAAACCGGGAAATGTCCTTACCCTCTATGGACATGATGTGTTCAACGCTGGGGGTGGTGCGGTCCAGTGTTATGGTCTTCTCAACCATATTTGCGCCCAGGCATACGGCGGCAATATCCATGTCCCAGCCCGGCGTATGATCAGAGAATGCTGTCGGGTAGGGAAACATGGCCTTGAGTGTTTGAATTACTCGAAGGTTGATTCCCTCACGACGCGCGGGGTACCCAGAAGGACAATGATGAATGATAATTCTGTCGTTGCCGGTTCTGCTTATTACATCTATAGCCGCCTCAATTTCTCCGATCGTTGAGTTGCCGGTGTCCAACTGAAGGGATATTCCCGTTCTTGCCGCGTATTCAATGAGGGGAAAGTGATTGACATCGCCCGAAGCTATCTTGATGGAATCACAGCCAAGCTCAGCAAGAAAATCGACTTCGGCCTCAAAGCTCACCGTCGCGAAAAATGCCAGGTCGAGAGAATCGGAGAATGATTTAAGATCTTTCCATTCTGATTTGGTGAGCGAACGTCTTTTGAGAATATCGTAAAGAGGTTCAGACTTCTCCTTTGTTTCCCCGGTCTTTCGATCAATCAGAATCTGGTAAGAGAATGGCTGTTTTTTGTCCGCAACCAGTCGTTCCGGATCGAGAATCTGAAACTTCACTGCGTCGGCACCAGCATCCGCGGCTGCTTGTACCAGTTTCATGGCAGTCTGCAACCCATCGTGCGTAGGACCGGCCTCGAAGGTAACAAAACATGGTTGGCCGTCTCCGATAAGTCGGGACCCTATCTTGAAGGACATGGTAGGTTTCCTTGGAAAAAAGGTGAGGTTAAGTTCCTAGTATTCGGGGGTGCGACCAAGTTCCACATCGATGTCCCAAGCAACTCCGCTTGTCTAGTCGGGGCGAATCGCTGTCTATTCAGCGCAACGTCATCCATCTCGGACCCTTGAGTTAAAGGTCTCATGCCGGGGTCTGCCATAAGAACTAGGTTGAACTCCAAATTGCTCAACGCCTTTTCAATTGTCTGTGAATTGCCGCAACAGAATCTGGAAGCGTAGATTCGTAGTTTGAAGTGCTGTGCTCAAGCGTGTAGCGCTTTGCGCAATGCGTCTACCACTAAATCTTGTTCTGAATCCGTCAGCGCGAAAAACAATGGCAAGCTCAATGCTTGCTGGTAGTATTTTTCCGCGACGGGACAGTATCCCTCGCCATAACCCAAAGCCCGATAGTAGGGTTGTAGATGAACGGGAATGTAATGTACGTTCACGGCAACACCATGCTCACGCATTGAGTCATAGACTTGTCTTCTAGACACATTAGCCTTGCTGACATCGATATTGATTACGTACAGGTGCCAAGACGACTTTACCTCGGGACTTTCTCTTGGCAACTTTATTGGTAGCCCTTCTAAGCAGAGTTGATATCGCCTAGCCAAATGTACCCTGCGAGAAATGAATTCATCCAACCTTACCAACTGGCTTGAACCCAGAGCCGCCTGAATGTCGGTCATGCGATAGTTGAATCCAAGTTCAATCTGCTCGTACTGCCATGGATCTTCGCTTTCCTTTGTCATCTCTCCCGGATCACGAGTAATTCCATGCGTCCTTAACAACCGCAGACGCTTTGCGACCGCATCGTCGTTGGTCAAGACCATCCCTCCTTCCCCCGTCGTCAGAATCTTGACGGGGTGAAAGCTGAAGACCGTTACGTCCGAGTACCTACAGTTGCCAACCTTGCCTGACAGAACCTCCGCACCGATAGCATGGGATGCATCCTCTACAACACGAAAGCCGTACCTCAGCGCCAGATCTGCAATTGCAGGCATGTCACAAGGGTGTCCGGAGAAATGGACAGGAACAACGATCTTTGGTAGCACACCTTTCTTTTCTGCACGAGCTAGTTTCTCCTTAAGGGCATCTACGGAAATGTTGTATGTCTCCGGGTCAATATCGACAAAATCGACATTGGCGCCACAATATCGTGCACAGTTCGCGGAAGCGACGAAAGTATTCGTGGACGTCCACAGCCAATCTCCGGCTTGCAGGCCAAGGGCGAGGCAGGAGAGGTGGAGGGCCGCCGTAGCACTATGAAGTGCAACGGCATGACGGGCATTGCAGTAATCCGAAACATCAATCTCGAATCGACCTATCGCGGGGCCCTGCGTTAGCCAATCGGAGCGAAGAACCTCGCTAACCGCATCGATGTCTGCCTTCGAAATACTCTGGCGAGCGTACGGAATCACACGTAGTCCGCGAGAAGGCACTTCAACTCCGTCAGAGAAAGAACCCAAGGATTAGTGCCGGAGTTGTACTCAAACCCCGCGGGAACAGCCGTCCCCGTTTCACCTAAAGCATTGGTCGTATGATCCACAGGTATGGAAAATTGAATTGTCGGTCGAATGACGTAGTGATCTGCAAACTCCAGCGTGAGATGCGAATCGTCCTTTGGACACATGGTCTCGTGAAGCTTCTCACCGGGGCGAATGCCGATCACTCTAGTCGGCATGCCGGACGCCATGGACTCAGCAAGGTCCAGGATCTTTGCGGAAGGTATCTTTGGCACAAAGATCTCACCCCCCTGCATTCGCTCTAGATTCTTAAATACGAAGTTGACGCCCTGCTCAATCGTGATCCAAAACCGAGTCATGCGCTCATCGGTGATTGGTAATTCGAGTATCCCTTCGGTCAGCATTTTGCGAAATAGCGGCACAACCGATCCCCTCGATCCAACTACGTTTCCATATCGCACCACCGCAAAACGAGTCCTGTGGCCGCCAGCTAGATTGTTAGCCGCGACAAAAAGCTTGTCCGAGACCAACTTAGTTGCTCCATAGAGATTAATCGGGTTCGCGGCCTTGTCGGTGGACAGTGCAATTACTTTTTCCACTTCATTTTCTATCGCTGCGCCGATGACGTTTTCGGCACCATGAACGTTGGTCTTCACGCATTCCATCGGGTTGTATTCAGCTGCAGGCACTTGTTTGAGTGCGGCTGCATGCACAACGATGTCGATACTGCGCATCGCTTGCGTGAGTCGCTCGCGATCTCGTACATCACCAATGAAGTAACGCATCTCAGGGGCATTAAACTCCTGACTCATCTCATACTGCTTGAGTTCGTCACGAGAAAAAACAACGAGTCGCTTTGGCTTCCAGTCCGCCAATATTCTGCGGACAAAGGCTCGACCAAAAGAACCTGTTCCTCCCGTAATTAGTATTGATTTATTGTCGAACAAGGATTCCTCCCGAATTCAGGCTGGCGCGTTGCATACAGGCTCGTAAGGTTTGTGCATAAAGCGATCGGGTAAGTATCACAGGCGTCAGAGATCTGCTTTCATCCGTTGATTGACGTCGGAACTCACGGCTCATTTCCCTTTTCCAACTTGATCCGGGCGTCGCAGCCTGCTGGCTTCCCGCTGAAGCTGCGCCACCTCCTGCTTCAGGTTCTCATATTCATCGAGTTTGACCTTCAGGAAACGGACAGTGACCCTTGCCTTTTCCTGCATGCCCTTCGGGGTGAGGTAGTAGAGATAGGCGCGCTTGCTTTCGTTCCGGCGGAAGTTGTTGACCTTTATCAGGCCTTTTTCCACCAAAGCCTGCAGGCAATAATTGACTCGCCCCAGGCTGACGCCCAGCTCGCGGGCAATCTCACGCTGGCTCGCGGCCGGGTTGTTTTCGAGAATCTTGAGAATGCGGTATCGGTATTCGTCGGTCAGCATCGACTGCGTTCAATGATTGAACAGTACGCGCATTAAACCGGCAAAACCCAACAAAATCAAGTGGAGATTTCGCTCAGGCCGTCACCGGCTGGCGTTGCAGGAAGTCGAGGTAGGCGGCTTTTATGCCGACATCAAGCTGGATGGCGGGACGCCAACCGAGGGAAAACAGCCGTCCGACGTCGAGCAACTTGCGAGGCGTACCGTCAGGTTTGGAGGTATCGAATTTCAATGCGCCTTTGAACCCGACCGTGTTTGCAACGAGTCCGGCCAGTTCTCTTATGGTCAGATCCACGCCGCATCCGATATTGATCAATGGTGGATAGTGTGTCGCCTGGACATTGAAAGATTCGTCCTTCATGCTCATGAGTGTCACGCAGGCATCCGCCATGTCCTCGCTGTAGAGAAACTCCCTTCGCGGTCTGCCCGTCCCCCAAACAACGACTTCGGAATCACCGCGCGCTCTTGCTTCGTGCATCTTGCGAATAAGTGCCGGCAAGACATGAGACGTCTGCAGATTGTAGTTGTCGCCAGGCCCATAGAGATTGGTCGGCATTGCGGCCAGGAAGCGGGTCCCGTACTGGCGATTGTAAGACCAGCACATCTCGATGCCCGCAATCTTGGCGATCGCATAGGCGCGGTTGGTCGGCTCGAGCGGTCCGGTCAGCAGATATTCTTCCTTGATGGGTTGCGGACAATCGCGGGGATAGATGCAGGACGATCCCAGAAAGAGCAAGCGCTTGACGCCGCCGCGCCAGGCTTCATGGATGACGTTGGTCTGGATCGCCAGGTTCTCGTGGATGAACTCCGCCGGAAAGGTGTCATTCGCCAGAATTCCGCCGACCTTGGCCGCAGCCAGGAAAACATATTCCGGACGTTCAGCCTCGAAGAACTGCTTGACCGCGCGTTGATCGATCAAGTCGAGTTCGGCATGCGTGCGGGTAATGATACTGGTGTAACCAGCCGCATGCAGGCGGCGCACGATCGCCGAGCCCACCAGGCCACGATGGCCCGCGACGTAGATTCGCGCGTCGAGCTTCATCTATCGACGCGCCGGTGAACAGCTAACGGTAAATGGTGAACGGAGAAAGGCAATCATCTCTTCGCTAGCCTACCCGGCAAGCATTCGGAAATTCATTCACACAGGGTCAGGCGTTCAGCGCCTCGATCGCCGACTTTGGATCGGACGCTACAATTTTGAGCAATACCCGCGCCGGACCGGACGGCCGTGTACGGCGCTGTTCCCAGTTCTGCAGCGTGCGCAGGTTTACGCCAATGAGCCTGGCGAACTGCGACTGGTTGATCTTTGCTGCCTCGCGGATCGCGCGCACATCGGGCTCTGCAAATTCGGTCGTCTTCACGCCACGTACAACCTTGCCCGCCATATGCCGATTCATCTGGCGAACCGCCTTCACCAGTTGATCAAAATGTTCCTTATCCATGCTTGAAGGCGTTTGTCAGCTCGGCGATGTGTGACGCGCGAATCAAATCGTTACGATGACAGTAGCTCCATATTTCGAGAGAACTCGATCGTCTGTCAGCAGAACGAGCGACTCCACCAGGCTCTGCGCGACGAGCATTCGATCGAAAGGATCGCGATGATGGTCAGGCAGTCGCATCACCGCCGAAGCATGCCGGCCGGTTACCGGTAGTTCTTCGAAGCCGCCTGAGCGAAGAGCGACGAGCATTTCATTCGAGTCAGCCTCGATCTTCCCAAGAGCCGCCTTGATGGAAACCTCCCATATGCTGGCCGCACTGAAAAAGACCTGATTCGAAGTATCTGCCAGAAATCCCCGTGCGCGCCGCGGAAGCCTGACTCCTCCGGCCAGCCACCAGAGCAGCAGGTGCGTATCAATGAGCAACCTCATCGGCGAGCTGCACGGCCTTCGAAAACTGCGATTACCCCCTCCGGAAGCGGTGCGTTAAAGTCCCGACCGATGCGTATCCGCCCTCTGAGAGAACCGGGTTTGCGCACAATGCCCGCCGGGACCACCGGTACCAGCC
This sequence comes from Betaproteobacteria bacterium, assembly GCA_016194905.1. NCBI lineage: Bacteria > Pseudomonadati > Pseudomonadota > Betaproteobacteria > Betaproteobacteria bacterium. Next base: position 9,449 of record JACQAP010000026.1, on the reverse strand, counting down.
GGGCGACGGGCTTGCCAGCCTTCGCGATCACGACCTCCTCGCCGGTTCTTACGCGTTCGATAAGCCGCGATAGCTGTGTCTTGGCTTCGTGAATGTTGACGGTTTCCATGATTGCCGCAAGTTTAGTCAAGTTAGCTAAGAAGGGCAATGGAACGGGAGAATCACTCGTGGTAATCGTAGGGCCGGTGGCCGTGGCTTTTGACCAATTCGTCGCGCTCCGCGGATTTCAAGTCTTCGATGACCATTTCCTCGACCAACTGCTCAAAGCCAACCTTGGCAGACCACCCCAGCTTGCTTCTCGCCTTTGACGGATCGCCCAGCAGGGTTTCGACCTCCGCGGGGCGGAAGTAGCGCGAATCGACCGCGACCACCGTCTTGCCTTTTTCGTTCACCGCTTTTTCGTCCACGCCTTTACCCGACCATTTTATCTTGAGGTCGAGCTTGCGCGCGGCCACATCGACGAATTCACGCACGCTGTGCTGCTCACCGGTGGCGATTACAAAGTCTTCGGGTTGCTGCTGTTGCAGCATCAGCCACATCGCCTTCACGTAATCCCGCGCATGTCCCCAGTCGCGTAACGAATCCATGTTGCCGAGATACAAACAATCCTGCAGCCCGAGCTTGATGCGCGCGAGAGCGCGGGTGATCTTGCGTGTGACGAAGGTCTCGCCGCGGACCGGGCTTTCGTGGTTAAAAAGAATGCCGTTGCAGGCGAACATCCCGTACGCCTCGCGATAGTTCACGGTGATCCAGTAAGCGTACAGCTTCGCTACGCCGTACGGCGAGCGCGGATAGAAAGGCGTCGTTTCCTTCTGCGGGCTCTCGCGCACCAAACCATACAACTCCGAGGTCGAGGCCTGGTAAAAGCGCGTCTTCTTGCTCAAGCCGAGTATGCGGATGGCTTCCAAAATCCGCAGGGTCCCGAGTGCGTCCGAGTTTGCGGTGTACTCGGGCTCCTCGAACGACACCGCGACATGACTTTGCGCGGCGAGGTTGTAGAGTTCGTCCGGCTGTGTTTTCTGAATCACATGTACCAGACTGCTCGAATCCGTCATGTCGCCGTAGTGGAGAATGAAGTTCCGGTCAGATATGTGCGGATCCTGGTACAGGTGATCGATCCGATCGGTATTGAAAAGTGATGTGCGGCGCTTGATGCCATGGACGACGTAGCCTTTGCGCAGCAGAAACTCCGCGAGGTAGGCTCCATCCTGGCCGGTAACACCGGTGATCAGCGCGACTTTGCTCATGGTTCGGAATCTGGGAATGGTTCTGTATACTCTGGGGACGGCTCGGCAGACACGTTATAAGGCGACTGCAACATTTGTCAGTCGCCCTTTGACGACAGGAAAGCAAGTTGTCATGGGCTTCGATTTTAAGCGATTTGACTACCCTCGGAAAGAAAAGCCGGCAGTAAGTTCGCGCACAAACAAGGTATACGCATGATTTTTCCCGTCGTACTCTCCGGCGGCTCCGGCAGCAGATTGTGGCCGCTGTCGCGCGCCCTCCTGCCAAAGCAATTCCTGCCATTGGTCAGCGGCAAGACCATGTTGCAGGAAACGCTGTTGCGCCTGGACGGGATCGCAGGACTGAAAGGCCCGGTACTTGTGTGCAGCAACGACCACCGCTTCCTCGCCGCGGAGCAGTTGCGCGAGATCGACGTGACGGCAGCAGCGCAGATCCTGGAACCCGCGGGCCGCAATACCGCGCCCGCAGTGGCAGTCGCCGCCCTGCACGTCGCGGAAACAGATCCCGACGGCATCATGCTCGTGCTCCCGGCGGATCACCTGATCCGCAATGTCGCGCGCTTTCATGAAATGGTCGGCAATGCAGCAGCGGCCGCAGGCAACGGCCGGCTCGTGACTTTCGGTATCGTCGGGAGAGAGCCGGAAACGGGCTACGGCTATATCGAGCGTGGCGCTCCGGTCGAGAAAACTGCGCATTGCTACCGGGTTGCGCGATTCATCGAAAAGCCGGACGAAGCGCGTGCACGCGAATTCATCGCTTCCGGCCGGTTTTACTGGAATAGCGGCATGTTTGTATTCAAGGCGTCGCGTTACCTGGAAGAACTCGGCAAATACCGCAGGGATATTTTCGAAGCTGCAAAGGCCGCCTGGGCCGCGAGCACGCGGGATCTCGACTTCGTACGCCTGGACGAAAAAGCCTTCCTGGCCTCGCCTGCCGAGTCGATCGACTACGCCGTCATGGAAAAGACGGACGATGCGGTCGTGGTTGAAGCCGATATCGGCTGGAGCGATATCGGCTCATGGACCGCATTGTGGCAGGCCGGCCAGCCGGATGCCACCGGCAATGTGACGGTCGGTGACGTTCATGCCGACGATATTCATAACTGTTACGTACGCGCGGAACATCGGCTGGTCGCCGCAGTGGGCGTGAAAGACCTGATCATCGTCGAAACATCGGACGCAGTTCTGGTCACTCACAAAGACCGTTCGCAAGAAGTCAAAAGGGTGGTCGACGCGCTCAAGGCCAAGCAGCGCGACGAGTATCTGGTCCACAAACGGGTCTATCGTCCCTGGGGCTATTACGAAGGGCTCGACATCGGCGAGCGCTTCCAGGTCAAGCGCATCATGGTCAAGCCGGGCTCCAAGCTGTCATTGCAGATGCATCATCACCGCGCCGAACACTGGGTCGTAGTCTCGGGGACGGCAAAGGTGATCCGGGGTGAGGAGACACTGCTGCTGTCCGAGAACCAGTCGACTTACATTCCACTCGGCGCCCGCCATCGGCTGGAGAATGTCGGCAAGATGCCGCTGCACATGATCGAGGTGCAATCGGGAAGCTATCTGGGCGAGGACGACATCGTCCGCCTGGAGGACGACTATAAGAGGCAGTGAACAGCGAACGGTTAACGGTTAACGGTTAATGGTTAACGGTAAAAGACCTTTACAGCCGGACATTCTTCCAGAGACCGTTCACTACCCTGGAAACTTGCTCGAGAAGTGTAAAAACAGAAGCATTTTCTGCCAGGTAACTGCGCTGTTCACCCGCTAAGCTCCTCGATACATAGTTGCAGACCCACTTTCCAATCGGGCAAGCTGAACCCGAATTGCCTCTCCAGCTTGCTGTTGTCGAGCACCGAATTCTGTGGGCGCCGGGCCGGGGTCGGGTAACTGGAAGTGAGGATCGGCGACACCTTCGCCATACCCTGTTTGCCCATCAGGATCGCCTGGGCAAACCCGTACCAAGTCGTACGACCGGCCGCGGTCAGATGATAGAGGCCGCCCATTTGCCGGAAACGATCCAGATTGAACCCTCCATCGACGAAGATCCTTGCAATCGCACCAGCGGTCGCTTCGGCGATCAGTCGCGCCGAGGTGGGCGCGCCAATCTGGTCGTCGACAACTTTGAGTTCTTTTCTCTCCTTCGCGAGCCGGAGCATTGTCAGAAGGAAGTTTCTTCCACGCGATCCGTATACCCAGCTTGTACGGAAAATGAGATGCGCCGCTCTTGCGGCCGTCACACCCTGTTCGCCGGCGAGTTTGGTCCGGCCGTAGACATTGATCGGCGCGGCTTCGTCGTCTTCACGATAAGGCTCCGCCTTGCGGCCGTCGAACACATAGTCCGTCGAATAGTGGATCAGCGCGGCGTTCTGCAGGGCCGCTTCTTCGGCAAGAATGCGCGGCGCTTCCCCGTTGATCTGCATGGCCAGTTCCGACTCCGATTCCGCCTTGTCCACCGCGGTATAAGCGGCTGCATTGACGATCAGGTTCGGACGCACGCCGCGAACGGTGGCGACGATGGAATCCGCCGAAGCGAGATCCAGAACATCGCGCGTCGGCGTGACGACTTCACCGAAAATCGCGAGCGTGCGACGCAGTTCCCAACCCACCTGTCCGGAGCCGCCGGTAACGAGAATGCGCATCAGGGAAAAGTCTCGGCGAGTTTCAGCGCGACGCCGCGGCCATCCCTTTCTGAAACCAGCGGCACGCCGGTGAGCGGCCAGTCGACACCGATGTCGGGATCATTCCACAACACGCAGCGTTCACGCTCCGGTGCGTAATAGTCGGTAGCTTTGTAGAGAACTTCGGCAAACTCGGAAAGCGCCAGAAAGCCATGGGCGAATCCCGCCGGGATCCACAACATGCGCTTGTTTTCAGCGGACAATTGAAGCCCCATCCAGCGTCCGTAGCGGGGCGATGAACGACGCAGGTCCACGGCGACGTCGAACACTTCCCCCGCCACGACTCTTACCAGTTTGCCCTGCGCCTGCTTCAGTTGATAGTGAAGACCGCGAAGAACGTTACGCGCGGAACGCGAGTGGTTGTCCTGCACGAAGTTCGCATCGATGCCGGTGGCTTCCCGGAATACGCGCTGATTGTAGCTTTCCAGAAAAAAACCCCTCTCGTCGCCGAACACGCGCGGCTCGAGCATGAGGATCTCCGGCAATGCACCTGGTGTGACTTTCATCCGGAGACCGGGTCTTTGAGAACATCCAGCAGGTAGCGGCCATAAGCACTGTTGGCCATGAGTCTCGCCAGTTCCTGCAATTGGTCCGCGCCGATATAGCCGAGCCGATAGGCGATTTCTTCCGGGCAGGCGATTTTCAGCCCCTGCCGGTGCTCAATGGTCGAAATGAATTGAGATGCTTCCAGAAGGCTTTCGTGCGTACCGGTGTCGAGCCAGGCATCACCCCGTCCCAGTTTTTCCACCCACAACCGGTCGCGCTCCAAGTAGCGTCTGTTGACGTCCGTGATTTCCAGTTCGCCACGCGCCGACGGTGTCAGCGATGCCGCGATATCGAGGACGTCATTGTCGTAAAAATAGAGGCCGGTAACGGCGTAGCGGGACTTCGGCTGCTTCGGCTTTTCCTCTATGCTTTTGGCTTTGCGCCCCGCGCTGTCGAATTCCACGACCCCGTAGCGCTGCGGGTCCGTCACCTGGTAAGCGAAAATCGTCGCTCCCGTGGTGTTTTTCGTCGCCTTTTGCAGGCGGATCGAAAGATCGTGGCCGTAGAAGATATTGTCGCCCAGCACCAACGCGCTGGAATCCCTGCCGACGAAATCCCGTCCGATGATGAACGCCTGCGCCAATCCATCTGGAGACGGCTGCTCCTTGTACGACAGGTTGATGCCCCACTTGGTGCCATCCTCAAGAAGGTTCTGGAATCGCGGGGTGTCCTGCGGCGTGGAAATGACCAGAATGTCCCTGATGCCGGCGAGCATCAGCGTCGTTAGCGGGTAATACACCATCGGCTTGTCGTACACGGGAAGCAGCTGCTTCGAGACGACCTGCGTGACCGGATACAGCCGCGTACCGGATCCACCGGCCAACAATATCCCTTTCACGTCGCCTCCCGTTTGTCGTAGTTCTTTTCCATCCACTTGCGGTATTCGCCGCTGACTACGCCCTGCACCCAATCAGGGTTGTCCAGATACCAGCGCACGGTCTTGCGGATGCCGGTTTCGAAAGTCTCGGCGGGCTTCCAGTCAAGCTCGTTGCTGCTTTTCGTTGAGTCGATCGCATAGCGGCGGTCATGGCCGGGCCGGTCGGCAACGAACTTGATCAGGGTCTCGTAAGGTTTCCGGTTCTGCGCCGGCCGCAATTCGTCGAGTATCCCGCAGATCGTGCGCACGACATCGATGTTCGCACGCTCGTTGTTTCCGCCGATGTTGTATGTTTCGCCCGGACGGCCTTTCCTCAGAGCCAGGCGGATCGCCGCGCAGTGGTCGCCGACGAACAACCAGTCCCGCACGTTCATGCCATCGCCGTAGACCGGCAGCGGTTTACCCGCCAACGCGTTGAGTAGGATCAGCGGGATCAGCTTTTCCGGGAACTGGTAGGGGCCGTAATTGTTGGAACAATTCGTTGTAATGGTCGGCAGGCCATAGGTGTGATGATAAGCCCTCACCAGATGATCGGAAGCCGCTTTCGACGCGGAATACGGGCTGTTCGGTGCGTAAGGCGTCTGCTCGGTGAACGGCGCTTCGCCGGGCAGCAACGACCCGTAGACCTCGTCGGTGGAAACATGCAAGAACCGGAATCGCTGCCTGGCATCGGCCGGCAATGCAGACCAGTAGCCGCGCACCGCTTCGAGCAACTGGAACGTGCCGACCATGTTCGTCCGGACGAATTCGCCGGGACCGTGGATCGAGCGATCGACATGACTCTCCGCGGCGAAATTCACGACTGCAACCGGTTGCCGGCGCGCCAGCAATCCGGAAACCGCGTCGAAGTCTCCGATATCCGCGCGCGTGAAAGCATAGTTCGGGTTCGACTCTACTGCGCGCAAGCTGGCGGGATTGCCGGCATAGGTCAGCTTGTCCAGATTGATCACGGCCGCCGGTTCAGTCGAGATCCATTGCTGGATGAAGTTGGCGCCGATAAACCCAGCCCCCCCGGTCACGATGATGCAAGTCTGCGTCATCCCGTGCTGCGTAGTCACGTCTGTCTAAAGGTCGCCATTCTAGGGATAATCGCGCATCCAGTCGAACCCGAAATCCGAGCCGCGTGCCCCGCATACTTCTGATCAAGACTTCGTCGATGGGCGACGTCGTCCACAATCTTCCCGTGGTCGGCGATCTGCGCGCAGCCATGCCCGATTGCCGCATCGACTGGGTGGTGGAAGAAGCTTTCAGCGCCATTCCCGGATTGCATCCGGGAGTCGACCAGGTAATCCCCGTTTCGATACGCCGCTGGCGCAAGCATCCGTTCGCCGCAGGCACCCGAAGAGAATTTGCCGACCTGCGGTGCCGTTTTCGCCAAACTCAATACGACGAAGTCATCGACACGCAGGGCCTTCTCAAGAGCGCACTGCTGGCATGGATGGCGAATGGCCGCAGCCACGGGCTCGACTGGAAGAGCTCGCGCGCGCCGCTGCGGATGTTCTACGACAACGTACACGCGGTGTCCTGGTCGGCGCACGCGGTCCAGCGCAATCGCTCCCTGGCGTCCAAGGCGCTCGGTTATGCGATTTCCGAAACACCCGAATACGGAATTGCCACTCAACCGGAAAGCACGGCGTCTCTCGAGTCCGCATTTCCCGTGAAGGGCGCGGGTGAATTCGCCGTGTTGCTGCATGCTACCAGCGCTACAAGAAAGGAATGGCCGGAGAATGATTGGGTCCGAATCGGCGAATACCTTGCCGCGCAGGGCATGATCAGTGTGCTCCCATTCGGCAACGCTGAAGAGCGGCAACGCAGCGAAAGACTGGCTGCGCGAATTCCCGGTGCGCGAATGCCACCGGCGCTGGGCTTGGATCAACTGGCAGCGCTGATGTCCGGAGCGCGGATGGTCGTCGGCGTGGATACCGGATTGACGCATCTGGCGGTCGCGCTTGGCCGGCCGACGATCGGGCTCTATCGCGCAACCGATCCCGCCGCGACAGGTCTTCACGGTTCTTCCCGCGCGTTGAATCTCGGTGGCATCGGCATGACGCCGTCTGCCGATGAAGTCGCGCACGCAATAAAACGTCTCTTGGGAAAAATTTGAGCCGCGCGCTTTACTCGTTGATGCTTTACCTGCTGCTCCCATGGGCGTTGCTGCACCTTGTATGGCGAGCGCGCAAGCAGCCTGCGTACCTCGATCATGTCGGCGAGCGATTTGGGGGGTTCCCGGACAACATGCCATCGCGGGTCATCTGGATTCACGCCGTCTCGGTAGGCGAGACGCGAGCGGCGGAACCTCTCATCAAGGCGTTGCGGGCACGTCATCCCGAACACCGGATTCTTCTGTCGCACGGCACGCCGACGGGACGCCAGACCGGCGTGGATCTTTATGGCGACCATGTCGAGCGCTGTTACCTGCCCTACGATTTCGGCTGGGCAACGCGCCGCTTCCTGCGCCGCTTCCGCCCGGTGGTCGGCGTGTTCATGGAGACCGAGATCTGGCCGAACCTGATCCAGGCCAGCGTTCAGGCGGCTGTTCCCGTCTATCTGGTGAACGCCAGAATGTCTGAAAAATCCGCGCACGGCTATCGGCGCATCGGCGGGCTGACGCGCAATGCGCTGTCGACGTTGTCGGGCATCGGCGCGCAGACCGATCGCGATGCGCAACGGCTCGTCGAGCTCGGCGCGGCAGATGTGAGCATTACCGGAAATATAAAATTTGACCGTCTCGCGCCTGCAGAAATGCTGGCGCTCGGTGTCACTCTGCGCGATTCGTTCGGCACGCGAAGGCCCGTATTCCTGGCCGCGAGCACGCGAGAAGGTGAGGAAACGATGATTCTGGATGCGCTCGCCGACTCTGAAATTCCGGAGTTGCTGACCGTCATCGTGCCGCGCCACCCCCAACGATTCGAGGAGGTCGCGACGCTGGTGCAACAGCGCGGGCACAAGGTTCAACGCCGCAGCGAGAATCGGCCGATCGAGGCGGATACCAGCATCGTCATTGGCGATTCGATGGGAGAGATGTTCGCGTACTACGTCGCCTGCGATATTGCGTTCATCGGGGGCAGCCTGCTGCCGCTGGGCGGCCAGAACCTGCTGGAAGCCTGTGCCGTCGGCCGGCCGGTGATCATCGGCCCGTATACGTTCAATTTCGAGGACGCGACGCACGGCGCAATCCAAGCCGGGGCGGCGATCCGGGTAACCGATGGAGGAGAATTGGGTAGTGCGATTAACCAACTGGTGAACGATTCAGATCGGCGCAAGGCAATGTCCGAAGCGGGAAAACGCTTTACCGACGCACATCGCGGCGCCACCGAGAAAACGCTGGAGCTTCTCCAATGGTGAGGGACCGCCGTTCACTTCTCCGTGACGACCTGATCTACACGCTGGTCGTGTGCTCCCTCTGGAATGTGATCCACCACTTGCAATTCGAACACGGCCGCAATGCGGGCAATGCGCCGATCGAGTGACGCCAGCAAACGATCGTAAAAACCGCCGCCGTAACCCAGGCGCGCGCCGCGCGCCGTAAAAGCGACGCCCGGCACCAGGATGAACTCGACTTTGGTCACGGACACGATCGGACAGCGCTCCGCCGGTTCGCGAATTCCCCATACACCCGAAACGAGATCGGCGCCGAGGTCGATCGCATGCCGCAACTCGAGGGCTCGCTGCGCACGGTTTATTCGCGGCAACAAGAGTTGCTTGCCATCCGTGAGGACTCTTGCGAGGAATTCCGACGTATCGAGTTCGCTGCCAAATGACGCATAGGCCGCTACGACGTTGGCTGCTCGATAAGCGGGAAGGGCGGACAGTTTCTGCGTGATGGTTTGCGAGTTGCTGCTTCGACTCGCGGCATCGGCAGCGTCGCGAAGCGCAAGAATAGTCTGCCGTAGCGCCGCCTTGGCATGCTTGAGGGCTTCGGGAGAAAGCGCAGCGCCGCTGGTCATGCGCCGCTTCCGGATTACTGCGCGTCGTCCTTGAGGAGGAGGTTGACGTCGGCCAGGTCGGCTTCGGCGAGCTTGCCCACCGCCGCCTTGAGCTTCAACTGGTTCACGATCGTGTTATACAGCGCCTGCGCCAGGTTGCGCTGCGCCTCCGCCAGTT